>DEQI01000346.1:9621-11725 GCA_002360295.1 Planococcaceae bacterium UBA3370 | reverse complement strand
AACTCTACAATTACCGAAGAAGGATTGTTAGGATTATAAGACTGTTGCTTTTCTGCTATCCCTTTTTCCAAATCTTCTTTTGTTATGTAACTAATCATATCTACTCTTACTGCACTCATTGTAATGACCTCCTTTTATTGCATTAAAGTTCTTTGCAAAAGAGACTATATTATATCCTTGTGACCATATATGATTAAATGCTAATCAATAAGCATCACTCCAAGTAAATGGAACGAAAAGATAAATTAATCACATGACAATGCACAAGAAACGAATAAGAATGTTTAGTTTGTAAACCTTTTGTATACCTACTTTCACAAAAAGCAGTTCTCAAATTCATTCCCATAAAAGTAAAATGCGTTAGAAATGTTGATAAATCAACATCTCTAACGCCTAAAATTACGTCCCCAGTAGGATTCGAACCTACGACCGCGAGCTTAGAAGGCCCGTGCTCTATCCAGCTGAGCTATGGAGACAACACCGCTTACCAACTACCTTATTGGTAAGGACATTATTTATTATATGGTTAAAAACTAAAAAAGTCAACAATATTTCTTAAAAAAATACTACAAAATAATAATTTCTTTTAGGATGAAAGTACTTTGTAAATGAATCATGATGAACACGAAAACTAAAAAGTAAACTGCACCTTTTCAAGTAACACATGTGTATTCGTATAACAATTCACATAATAGGCATGCTCTTTCATTTCTACTACGATATATGTCTTTTCTTTCCGTCCTCGTGGCTTTAATAGGCTTCCTGGATTAATAAATAATATATCATCAATCAGCTCTGCACCAAGTAGATGGGAATGGCCGAAGCAACAAATCGTCGCGCCTAGCTCCTTTGCACGGTACGTTAGCGATAATAAAGAAGATTTCACATTAAATAAGTGTCCATGCGTAACGAATACTTTTTTATCATTCAGCTGAAATATTTGTTCAGTAGGAAATCGATCATCTAATCGATCACAATTACCGCGCACCTTATAAACACCATCTAAATACGGATGATCATAGGGCAACTCACTATCTCCACAATGAATATTTATTTCCACATCCGTATGAAAATCTCGTACTTGGCGTATAACCTCAGCATCTCCGTGTGTATCACTCATGATCAATAGTTTCATTGCCCGTCATCCTTTACATTAATGTTGGTAAAGCTTCAGCTAACTTACGAATCGCGTTACCTCGGTGCGATATAGCTCCTTTTTCTTCAGGAGATAGCTCAGCCATTGCGCGTTGTAAATGAGGTACATAAAAAATCGGATCATAGCCAAAACCGTTTGTACCACGTTTCTCTTCTAAAATAACACCTTCACATGTCCCAAATACTGTGAACGTTTCCATTCCGGGACCTGCTAAAGCAAGGGCACAGCAAAAGCGCGCTGTTCGCTTCTCTTCTGGTACTCCTGCTAATTTTTCTAACACTTTCACAATATTCGCCTCATCATCATGATTACCCGCATAACGAGCAGAATAAACGCCTGGTTCTCCGTTTAATGCATCTACGGCTAATCCACTATCATCTGCAATAACAATTGTATTTAACGCTTTCGCTAACGTTTCTGCCTTTAACACTGCATTTTCTTCAAATGTTGTACCAGTTTCTTCAATCTCCATATCGGGTGCAACATCAAACATCGTTACCACTTCGTATCCAAGTGGAGAAAAAAGAGCTTCAAAGTCTTTCGCTTTTCCTTTATTTTTCGTTGCAATAACTACTTGTTTCATCTATTTTATTCCCCTTCATTACCTACTAGTGCAGCTAAATCACCTAGGGCTTGTTTTTGGAAGTTAATTAAATGTGTAATCCCTTCCTCTCCAAGCGCTAATAATTCATTTAATTGTTGACGTGAAAATGTTGCTTCTTCACCTGTACCTTGTAATTCAACAAATTGACCTGCACTTGTCATCACAATATTCATATCTACTGCTGCATCCACATCTTCCACATAATTCAAATCTAAAACTGGGCCAATCTCATCAATGATACCAACACTTGTTGCAGCTAAAAAATCCGTAATAGGGAATTTTGCAAATGGTTTTGTTTCATGAAGTTTAGCAACTGCTTGTGTCAGTGCAACGAATGCGCCAGT
>DEQI01000346.1:9394-9519 GCA_002360295.1 Planococcaceae bacterium UBA3370 | reverse complement strand
ACTGCACGTAAGGCACGTCCAATTAAACGCTGTATTTCCATTGTTCTCCCGCCAACTTTGCCACGTGCCGATTCACGTTGTGTTCGTTGGGCAGTCGCACGCGGAAGCATAGAATACTCCGCAGT
>DEQI01000346.1:8334-9270 GCA_002360295.1 Planococcaceae bacterium UBA3370 | reverse complement strand
TTTTCTATATGAACTGGACGTAATTCATTCACAGCTCGTTCATCGTGTCTAGTCATGTTTGACCTCCTTATACTTCGCGCACTAATCTTATCATAAATTAATCATTCAAAAAAGATAAAGGACATGAATGACGTAAAATGATGCCCGTGCATTATTTGAAGGATGATTAAAAGTTAACGCTTATTATTCACAATTCTTATGAAACGGCACGATCTAGAAAAAACATACATTACCAACCGATTATGTATTGACCGAATTATTCCAATAGAGAAAAGGAGTACCGAGAAAGTAAAAAACCTTCTCGGTACCCCTTTAGTTAAAATTTAATACGTCGAATATCTAAATTTTCTTGCTCAAGCCACCGCTCAGCAATGGAGCGAAAAATAGGAACGGAGCCAGATGCAAAAAAGATATGATGTGGCGGCTCGTCATTTGTTCGAAGCTGATTATGATAAGAAAGAATCGCTTCTGCATCACGAGCAGTCTCTTCCGCAGAAGATAATACATGAACACTTTCCCCGACAGCAGCTTCAATTTGCTTTTGTAAAATAGGATAGTGCGTACAACCTAAAATAACTGTATCAAAACGCTCTTCCTCAAGCGGTTTCAATCCATTTGCTACTAATTCATAGGAAAACTTCCCTTCATACTCACCACTCTCTACAAGAGGTACAAATGTTGGGCAAGCAAGTGGGATTACTTTCGCTTTTGTAGATAAAGAATGTACGGCTTTTTCATAAGCGGCACTTTTAATTGTGCCTTCTGTAGCTAGCACAACAATTTCATTACGTTTTGTTTTTTTTATAGCAGCTCGAGCCCCTGCATTAATAACACCTAGAACAGGAAACGGCATTTTTTTTTGCAAGCTTTCAAGTGCTACAGCAGTTGCTGTATTGCATGCTATTACTAGCATCTTAATATTCATTTTTTCTAATG
>DEQI01000346.1:3306-8246 GCA_002360295.1 Planococcaceae bacterium UBA3370 | reverse complement strand
TAAATTGTTTCATTCGGCAAAAGTTCCATAATCGCTTTTGCTACTGTTAAACCGCCAACGCCGGAATCAATAACGCCAATCGGGGCATTCACATAAACCGCCTCAATCCTATTTCATTAATAAATGTAGTTTTTGTAATAAACGAATCAAATCTTGACCTTCAACCTCGTCAAAATGCGCCAAAATGTCACGCAAATAATTTTGCCTTTTTGCGATAACTTCTTGGATGATACGTTCCCCTTCAGGCAGTAAGTGAATGCGCACTACTCGGCGGTCTTGTTCATCACGTACACGTTGCACTAACTCATTTTTTTCCATACGATCGACTAAATCCGTCGTTGTACTAAAAGCTAAATACATTTTTGTCGATAAATCACCAATTGTCATATCGCCAGACTCATCTAACCATTGAAGAGCTACAAATTGCGGAGGTGTAATGGTGTAATTACTTAATATCTCACGGCCTTTTTGCTTAATTAAGTGTGAAATAAACCGTAATTCTTTTTCTAAAGTAGCTATTGAATCAAAGCTATGTTTTTCGTTATCATTCATGTATGAAACCACTCCTCAAATACAATTCATAGTTCTATTTTGAAGTGTTTTTATCGAAATAGCAAGTCTACGTTCCGTTTAACTTTAACTCTTGTAGACGCAACAATTCGATTAACGCTTGAGTACGGCTTGATACACCTAGCTTTTGTATCGTATTGGAAATATGATTGCGTACCGTTTTTTCGCTTATGGAAAGCTTTTCTGATATTTCTTTTGTTGAGTAATCTTCAATTAATAGCTGGAAAATTTCACGTTCTCTTTTTGTTAAGAGCAAGCGTGATTGGGAGCTACCCATATCGCAACAACCTCCTATCCTGTTCCTTGTAAAGTATGTGAAAAGGTTGTTAGCGGTGAGGGCGATTTCACTATTTCCCATGCAATAATTGCTTTTCCTGCTCTGTCCACGGTACAGACTTTCCAGAATTTCGATTAATTTGTACCATTGCGCCTCTTCCTGTAAAGACTGGTTGATTTTTATCATTTTTTGCTATGTAGTGTAAATCGATGGAGCTTGTACCTACAGACGCTACTTTGACAAAAATTTTTAACTCCTCATCAAAAAAAACTTGCTGTAAATAATCACATTGTAAATCAGCGACAACTGGTATGGTTTCATTATTTTTTCCTGACCAATCATTCATTAGATCAAGTGACTTTAAAAATTCGATTCTAGCAAATTCAAAATAAGTAAATGGTACTGTATTATTTAAATGACCATACATATCTGTTTCACTAAAACGCACTCGCACTTGAACAAAAAATTCAAATTCATTCATCCATAGTTGAAAATTCTCTATATAGTTTGCACGCATATTCCCACCCCTTATTATTGTATGTACTCACCCCCTTAAAGTGAATACTTATTCAGTATACCATTATACGGTGATCAATGTATAAATGAAAAAAGCTAGCTTCCTCGAAAAGAGAAAACTAGCTAATTCTAAATATTAGTCAACCATATGGTCAGAACCGAAGAAGTTCTTGAACATTTGAACGGTAGTAGCACGGTTAAGTGAAGCGATCGATGTTGTTAAAGGAATACCTTTTGGACATGCCGCTACACAGTTTTGAGAGTTACCACAGTTTGCAAGACCGCCATCTCCCATAATTGCTGCTAAACGCTCGTCTTTGTTCATTGCACCTGTTGGGTGAGTGTTGAACAGACGTACTTGTGATAAAGGAGCTGGTCCGATGAACGAAGCTGTTTCAGAAACGTTCGGACATGCTTCCATACATACCCCACAAGTCATACATTTAGATAATTCATATGCCCATTGGCGTTTGCGTTCAGGCATACGAGGACCTTCACCTAAATCGTACGTACCATCGATTGGAACCCATGCTTTCACTTTCTTAAGCGCATTAAACATGCGGCTACGGTCAACTTGTAAGTCACGTACAACCGGGAAAGTTTTCATTGGCTCTAAACGAATTGGTTGTGTTAATTTATCTACTAAGGCTGAACATGATTGTTGTGGGCGTCCATTAATAACCATTGAACATGCACCACAAACTTCTTCAAGGCAGTTCATATCCCAAGTTACAGGTGTTGTCTTTTTACCATCTGCAGTTTCAGGG
Organism: Planococcaceae bacterium UBA3370; assembly: GCA_002360295.1. GTDB lineage: Bacteria > Bacillota > Bacilli > Bacillales_A > Planococcaceae > Metasolibacillus. Next base: position 6,116 of record DEQI01000346.1, on the reverse strand, counting down.
TATTTTTGAATGTGCATTAACGCAGAAATTACGTTCATACCTGGACGGTAAGGAACTTTAAATTTCTCCCAGCGTGTAGCACCATTCTCTGTATCTTGACGAAGGATTTCAATATCAACCATTTTACTTGTATTTACAGTAGTTTCCATTGATAATTTCCTCCTTAAGATGAGTAGTCACGTTTACGTGGTGGAATTAACGAAACGTCTACTTCTTGATAAGTAATAATTGGCTCACCTGTAGCAGGGTCAAATTTTGCCATTGTTGTTTTTAGGAAGTTCTCATCATCACGCTCAGGGAAATCTGGCTTGTAGTGAGCTCCACGAGATTCGTTACGTAGTAAAGCACCTTTTGTCATAACTTTTGCAAGATAGAACATGTTCTTTAACTGACGAGTAAAGTGAGCACCTTGGTTAGACCATTTTTGCGTATCGTTAATGTTGATGTTTTCCCAACGTTGTTGTAATTCAGTAATCTTTTCGTAAGTTTTTTCTAGACGGTCGTTATGACGTACAACTGTCATATTGTCAGTCATCCACTCACCAAGCTCTTTGTGTAATAAGTATGCATTTTCTGTTCCATCCATATTTAGGATAGCTTCCCACTTCTCAGACTCTTCTTTTACGCGTCTTTCGAAAATAGATTCTGGTAAGTCTTCCGCATGCTTTTTAAGCCCTTTTATATATTTAACAGCGTTTGGTCCTGCAACCATACCACCATAAATCGCTGATAATAATGAGTTTGCACCAAGACGGTTTGCACCGTGTTGAGAGTAATCACATTCACCAGCTGCAAAAAGACCAGGGATTTCTGTCATTTGATCGTAGTCAACCCATAAACCACCCATAGAATAGTGAACTGCTGGGAAGATTTTCATTGGTAATTTACGTGGGTCATCGCCTACGAATTTTTCGTAGATTTCGATAATTCCACCTAGTTTAATGTCTAATTCATGCGGATCTTTATGAGAAAGATCTAAATATACCATGTTTTCGCCGTTAATACCAAGTTTTTGGTTAACACATACGTCGAAAATTTCACGTGTTGCAATATCACGTGGAACTAAGTTACCGTAAGCTGGATATTTTTCTTCTAAGAAGTACCAAGGCTTACCGTCTTTATATGTCCAAACACGTCCACCTTCACCACGAGCAGACTCTGACATTAAACGGTTTTTGTCATCACCAGGAATTGCTGTTGGGTGAATTTGAATCATTTCCCCATTCGCATAAGATGCACCTTGTTGGTAAACAATCGATGCTGCAGAACCAGTATTGATTACTGAGTTCGTAGTTTTACCGAAGATAATACCAGGACCACCAGTAGCCATGATTACTGCATCTCCACGGAACGCACGGATTTCTTCCGTTTTTAAATCTTGTGCTACGATACCGCGACAAACACCATCATCATCTAACACTGCACCTAAGAATTCCCAATGCTCATATTTCATTACTAAACCAGCTACTTCGTGTGAACGAACTTGCTCGTCTAGTGCGTATAGTAATTGTTGACCTGTTGTAGCACCAGCAAATGCTGTACGGTGCATTAATGTACCGCCAAAACGACGGAAGTCAAGTAAACCTTCTGGCGTACGGTTGAACATTACACCCATACGATCCATTAAGTGGATAATACCTGGGGCAGCATCACACATCCCCTTAACTGGTGGTTGGTTTGCTAAGAAATCTCCACCATATACTGTATCGTCAAAGTGAATCCAAGGAGAATCCCCTTCACCTTTTGTATTTACTGCACCATTAATTCCGCCCTGCGCACAAACAGAGTGTGAGCGCTTTACTGGAACTAATGAGAATAATTCAACTTCAGTGCCTGCTTCAGCAGCTTTAATCGTTGCCATTAAACCGGCTAAACCGCCACCTACAACGATGATTTTGCTTTTCGCCATGATTTCTTCTCACTCCTCTTTCAATGCTAGAATACTTCTATCTCTGATAAATTAATAAAATATTGCTCAAATTAGAATGATAAAATTGCGGCTACACCCATTACACTTAAAATGACAAATAGTATCATAGAAACATACGTTACAACTTTTTGTGATTTAGGTGATTGAGTAATACCCCAGCTAACTAAGAATGACCATACACCATTCGCTAAGTGGAATGTTGCTGATAAAATACCTACAATGTAGAAACCTAGCATCCATGGATTATTCACAATCTCTTCCATCATGTTGAAGTTAACTTCAGCGCCAAACGCTTTTTGAACACGTGTTTGGAAAATATGCCATGCGATGAATACTACTAGGAAAATACCTGTGAAACGTTGTAAACTGAACATCCAGTTACGGAATGTACCGAAACGTTTTGTATTATATGTAGCGGAAAATGCAACATAAATACCGTAAAGCGCATGGAATAATAATGGAATATAAATAATTACCCATTCCATAATCAACAATAGCGAATGTGGAAGTAATTCCATCACACCCGTTGCATTGTTGTACGCCTCTTCACCACCGACAGCAGTGAAGTTTAAAGATAAGTGGAACACCAAGAACAAACCTACTGGAATGATACCTAGTAAAGAATGTAAGCGGCGCCATAAAAACTCACGATCTTTCGACAAGACTGTTACCCCCCTTAGTACTTAAAATACGCACTCTATGTCACCAAATTGTAAACGTTGTACATTGACTGCGCATTTCATCATGGTACAATATTATGACATGTCCATTGTACTCTCAACGTACTAGAGCGTCAAGGTTGCTTGCAATATTTTGTAAATATTAATAAACGACTTTTTCGCTGCTTAATACGCTTTTTCACTCAATCTTCAGAAATATC
>DEQI01000346.1:0-3170 GCA_002360295.1 Planococcaceae bacterium UBA3370 | reverse complement strand
GAGGGAGATGTTTTGTATTGGGCAGGAAAAGAAGTCGCTCGTAAATTTCCTCTTTTTTCAATGGAAGAAGCCGCTACTTTTTTTAAAGAAGCAGGTTGGGGATGTTTAACATTAGAAAAAGAATCAAAAGATAGCCGTACATATATACTTACAGGCGATAAAGATAGGCTGAAAATTGAAAGTCGCTGCTTTAAAATTGAAGCAGGTTTTCTAGCCCAGCAAATGCAACAACATGTTGGTTATTTAACGGAATGTTATGAAGAGAAAAATGTTAAACAACAATGCATTAAATTTATTTTAAAGTCAGATTTAAAAGAAGAAATAAAATAACAAAAACAAGGCATAGTGAACAAAATTCACAATAATATGCCTTGTTTTTATTTTTTAAATGACAGGATTTCTTTACTTTTTCATCTCATCCTGATGAAAGTATGTGTGAATAGTCGTTGCGAGCTTTTGTGGCATGCCCGCCTCGATCAACTCTTTAACTGACGCTTCTTTAATCTTTTTAACTGAACCAAAAGCTTTTAATAACTGTTGTTTTCGTTTCGGTCCAACCCCTTCAATTTGATCCAGCACAGATTTGATTGCATTTGTACCATGCTGCTGGCGTAAAAATGTAATGGCAAAACGATGCACTTCGTCTTGTATACGTTGCAACAAGTAAAAACCATCACTTGTTCGTTTCATTTCAATTGGCTCTGGAGGCTCACCAAATAACAGTTGTGACGTATTATGTTTTTCATCCTTTGCTAACCCTGCAATTGGGATATAAAGCCCTAACTCATCTTCAATTACTTCTCTAGCAACTTCCATTTGGCCTTTGCCACCATCAATTATAATTAAATCTGGCAGCGGTAAGTTTTCTTTTAACACTCTTGTATAACGTCGGCGAATCACTTCCTGCATCGCACCATAATCATCATGTTTACCTGCTTCACGTAATTTATATTTTCGATATTCTTTTTTTGCAGGTTTTCCATCAATAAACACGACCATCGCTGATACAGCATCTGCACCATGCATATGGCTATTATCAAACGCTTCTATACGATTTGGCGTATGAATACCTATCGCTTCACCAAGCGCCTCACACGCTCCAATCGTTCTTAATTCTTGTCTCTCTATTAATTGGAATTTTTCATGGATTGCTATTTGAGCATTTTTCATAGCCAAATCTACGAGTTCTCTTTTAGAGCCGCGCTTAGGAACAATCACTTTTACATCAAGTAAATTTTCTAATAATGTTGAATCGATCGAGTCATGGATAAATATTTCTTTCGGTTTAATATGTTGTGGGACAGAATAAAAACGTCCTACAAATGTTAAAAATTCTTCATCAGGGTCTTGATAAATTGGAAAAATCGATACATCGCGTTCAATCAGTTTGCCTTGGCGAACGAAAAACACTTGTACGCACATCCAACCCTTTTCTACTGCATAACCAAAAACATCACGATTCGACATATCCCCTGTTACTATTTTTTGCTTTTGCATAATCGTTTCAATATGTGTAATTTGATCTTTATACTCTTTGGCTCGTTCGAATTCAAGTTTTTCTGCGGCTTCTAGCATTTTTCCCTCTAGTTCCTTTTTAACATCTTCATACCCTCCATTTAAAAATTTGGCTATTTCTTCAATCATCACATCATAGGCTTGTTTCTCAACTTCCTTTACACAAGGGGCTAAACATTGCCCTAAATGATAATATAAACAAACTTGATTCGGCAGCTGTGCACATTTCCTAAGTGGATATATTCGATCTAGTAATTTACGCGTTTCATTGGCAGCAAAAGCATTCGGATACGGCCCAAAATATTTCGCTTTATCTTTTTTCACTTTTCTCGTAGTGACTATACGCGGATACTTTTCGTTCGTAATTTTTATATATGGATATGTTTTATCATCCGTTAACATAATATTGTATTTCGGGTCATGTAATTTAATTAAGTTTAGCTCAAGTATGAGCGCCTCTAAATTAGAGCTAGTTACTATATACTCAAAATCTTCAATTTCACTTACTAAACGCTGCGTTTTTCCGTTATGAGTACCTGTAAAATAAGAGCGCACGCGATTTTTTAATACTTTAGCTTTTCCTACATAAATAATAGTCCCTTGATAGTCCTTCATTAAATAACAACCTGGTTCATCTGGTAATATAGCTAATTTGTTTTGAATGATTTCGTTCATCATCGATCACCTGAATTTTCGTTTTATAGCTTAATTTTAGCCGAAATGGAGGCAAATAAAAAGCCGAGTGTATACATGCTACACTCGGCAAGTCATTCTATTATTTGTTTGAGTTGATGAAGTCAATTAACGCTTCTTTAGGTTGGAAACCAGCCGTTTTTGCTTTTAACTCACCATCAACGAATAGTAATAGTGAAGGAATCGACATAATTTGATATTCAGCTGCAGTAGCTTGGTTATTATCTACATCTACTTTTACGATTTTTACTTCATTACCAATTTCAGCATCCACTTCTTCAAGAACTGGAGCGATCATTTTACAAGGACCACACCATGCTGCCCAAAAGTCAACAAGCACTACTCCTTGAGCGATTTCTTGTGCAAAGTTTTGATCTGTACCGTGAACAATTGCCATATTAAATAGCCTCCTTAAACTAACATCTGTTTGTAGTATAGCATGATTTACCAAAGAAATAACATTAATATGCTTACTTCGAATTTTATCAATATCTATTTTATCTAATGACAGTTAGTATTTAGAGTATATATTAAAAGAAAAAGCCATCTCAAAAGAGACGGCAACAAAATTACGCATTGACTTTTAAAGCTTTAAATTCCTGGATTAATAGTGGAATGACTTCGAATAAATCTCCAACAATCCCATAATCAGCTACTTTAAAAATATTGGCTTCTGGGTCTTTATTAATTGCAACGATGACTTTCGAGTTCGACATACCAGCTAAATGCTGAATGGCCCCTGAAATACCTACAGCAAAATACAAATCAGGCGTTACCACTTTACCCGTTTGACCAATTTGCAAAGAATAATCACAGTAATCCGCGTCACACGCTCCACGTGAAGCACCAATGGCACCACCTAGTAAATTAGCAAGCTCTTTTAACGGTGCAAATCCTTCAGAAGATTTAACTCCGCGACCACCTGCAACTACTACTTTTGCTTCAGAAAGGTCGACACCATC
>DEQI01000196.1:2048-4310 GCA_002360295.1 Planococcaceae bacterium UBA3370 | reverse complement strand
TAAAATGGTGCTTTTTCAATTTTGCCTAAGTTTGCTTCTGCATTTCCGCCACCATCAGCAAGTAGGTTTTCAAATTGCGTTGTACCACGGTGGAAATCCGTATCTTCGCCTTTTTCACACATGTCATTCCAACGAGTAACGGACTCTTCTAATCCTTTTGCATCGACACCAATTATTTCAGCTAGTTCAGCAAGTGTGTTTGCGCGGTTTACCCAATCTGGTGTTTCCTCACCAGGCATCATTGTAATAATCATTTGAGAATCTTTTAATTGTTGGTCAAAAACCATCCATACGGGTGCTTCATTTGGGTATTCAAGTTTTACAGGATCGTATTCATAAAAGGCGCGAGGTAAGTCATTATAGGTTGTGCCCTCATGGACAAATCGTTTCCCGTATTTATTAACAATAATACTGTTAGGACCCATTCGACCGCTACCAGTTTGGTTCATAATACGGTCCTCATATTCCATTGTCGGATCCTGCATGGATGGATACCACCAAGCTTCACTCATGTTCCCAAGAGCCGCTCCAGCTTCCATTGCCATAATGAGTCCATCTCCTTCATTACCAGGAGGGGACATTGGATGAGTAATTGGCGCTTTTAAGAATGTTTTAACAAGCTCTTGATTCCACTCATAGCCGCCAGAAGCAAGCACGACGCCTTTACGTGCTCCGATATAAATTTTTTCACCTTCTTCATTTTCGGCAACGACCCCAATTACTGCACCATTGTCATCTAATACAAGCTCTTTTCCTGGTGTATTAATTTTGATATTGATATCGCGATCAAGTGCACCTTTTAAAAGTGACCCAATAAGGGAACGACCCATTGTTACAATATTTTTTTCCATACGCTCAGCGATTTTGTTGAAATCTACACCACCGATTGCGCCACCTTCAGCTAATGTTAATGGAGGGAATAAAGGATTTTGTCGAATTAATGGTCCCCATTCACCAACTAAATTCAAATCAAAAGGTACGGGGTCTAGAGAGCGTGTCCCGTTTTTTATTGCCTCTTTTAAATGGCCATAGTATTCATTAAATGGTACAGGCATTTCAAAACGAACAGGTGTATGTTCATGTAAATAATCAATCATTTTATGCCCGTTATCGACATAAATTTCGATAAATGCAGGATCTGGTACTTTTCCAAGTGTTAAACGTTCTAAAAATTCAATAGCTGCTTCTCGAGAATCCTCAACACCTGCATTCTTCATATATCTGTTCAATGGAATCCATGGAACTCCGCCAGAAAATGCTGTTGTACCACCGATTTGATGTGTTTTTTCTAACATTAATACATCAGAGCCTTGGTCTGCTGCTAAAATAGCGGCTGTAAAAGCGGCTCCCCCTGTTCCTAAAACAACTACATCCACTTCTTCATGCCACTGTACAGGTTTTTTTGCTGGCATTTACATTCCTCCTATTAAATAATTTCCCCTCTGCTGTAAATAAATGATAGTAAATCTATCATCAACAACATTGTACATAAAAACAGTTATATTTGGAATAGTTAAAAAATATTTTTTCTCCTTTATACTCAATTTTGCTATGTATTGAATTGTTTTTCTAAAATATCATTAATAATGAGGTGACGTTTAATGATAATATACTACTAATTATGTGATATATTATAAAAGGGGATGGAGTAGCTTATCGTTGGTAGATTTGCTATATTTGTTGAGACAATTTTATTAGGGGATAAAAAGGGGATAGAGTGTTGAATAGGCAAAGTAATACAACATTTAAAGAGAGACGACGACAAAAAATATTAGAGTCAGCATTTCAAATATTTGCTCGAAAAGGTTTTGAGTGGACAACAATGCAAGATGTTGCGGATGAAGCGGGCTTAGGTGTTGCAACAGTGTTTCGCTATTTTCCCAAAAAAAATAAATTAATCATTAGTGTTATGATTTATATTATTGAAAGTAGTCTGCCATCTTTCCAACAAATTTTGAATAGTTCTGGTACAGGTTATGAAAAATTTGAGGAATTATTAAACAGATTCATTCATTTATCTGATCCAAATACAGTAAATAATATGAAGCTTTTAGAAGCATTTGAAACGTATATGGCATTTGTACAGGAACCATTAGAAGATATAGATGATTATCATGCTGCCTATGCATCGGTTTCTAAAGTTATTGGAGAAATTATTAAACAAGGTAAGCAAGATGGGAGCATTCGTCAAGATATTGAGATTGAAGAAGTGATGGGGTCCATAGCCAATGCCTTTGGTATCTACACGAGAAAGCTTTCCTT
>DEQI01000196.1:0-1948 GCA_002360295.1 Planococcaceae bacterium UBA3370 | reverse complement strand
AAAAGAGGATGTCCAGAAAGCTAAAACTTCTGGGCATCCTCTTCTTTTAAAAAGCTAATGCTTATACAATCGAATAATAGATCAGAAACTTCCTATTATACTGGAACGTTAATTTCTGTTATTTTCGCAGCGATTGTGTCTGTTAGTTCAGTAGCAGTTTCTGGTACGAAATTTTTTAGAATGGTATTAATCATTGCACCCATCATGCCGCCAGCCGTAATATCTAAATACCCTGTCATTTTTGTTGACTGATCATCTATTTTTTCAGCCTCGAAATATCCACCGCCATTAAAATTATCAGATAAACCTTTTAGGTCGAATGTTACTTTTGTAGGCTCAATCCATTCTTGAATATCGATTTGTAGCTTAACTGTTTTTTTCATAAAGCCAAGATCACCTTTGAATTTCCATGTAGATTGACGTTCGCTTAATAATTCATGTTCAATATAACCAGGTACTAATGGAGCCCATTTGTTCATGTCTGCAACAAATTCCCAAATTTTTTCGATAGGTACTGGAATTTCTACTGTATGTGTTCCGTTTGGCATAATATTAACACTCTCTTTTCTTCATATTATTTAAATAGTGCGGGGTGCTTTTTTACCTGCATCAATACCAGCTAAATAACCCATCGTCATTGCTGGACCAATTGTTCCGCCAGCACTTGGATAAACAGGACCTAATATGTTCATTGCCGCGTTACCTGCAGCATAAAGTCCATCAATGACTTCTCCGCGTAAGCTAATAACTTGTCCATTTTCGTTAATACGTGGACCACCGTTTGTTCCTAATGCCCCTAAATAAACTGGAATTGCATAGAATGGCCCTTTTTCAATTTTACCTAAGTTAGCTTCAATACTACCTCCGCCACCAGTAAGGTTTTCGAAATGTGTTGTACCACGATGGAAATCAGGATCTACACCGTTCTCACAATGCTCATTCCAACGTGCAACAGTTGCCTCTAAATTTTCTGCAGGGATTCCAATTTTTTCAGCAAGCTCTGCTAAAGTATTTGCTTGATCAACCCATTCAGGAGCGTCTTCACCAGGCATCATGGTAATAATCATTGTTTTATCTTTTAGTTGTTGGTCGAAAATCATCCAAACAGGTGCTTCATTTGGATATTCTAAAGCTACTGGATCGTATTCAAAGAAAGTACGTGGTAAATCATTGTAAGTTGTCCCTTCATGTGCGAAACGCTTGCCGTGTTTATTGACAATAATACTGTTTGGACCGAAACGACCACCACCAGTTTGGTTCATTATATGGTCTTCGTATTCAAAAGTCGGATCTTGCATTGTCGGATAGTACCAAGCTTCTGTCATATTACCTAGAGCAGCTCCAACTTCCATTGCCATAATAAGGCCATCTCCTTCATTACCAGGAGGAGACATTGGATGTGTTACTTGTCCTTTTAAGAATGTTTTAATAAGCTCTTTATTCCATTCAAAACCACCAGATGCTAGGATTACCCCTTTACGAGCTCCGATGAATACTTTCTCACCATCTTTTTCTGCTACAACACCAATCACTTTTCCTTCATCATCAAGAACAAGTTCTTTCCCCGGTGTGTTTACTCGTACATCAATGCCACGGTCTAAAGCGCCTTTCATTAAAGAGCCAATAAGTGCACGACCCATAGTGACAATATTATTTTCCATACGTTCTGCAACCTTAGCGAAGTCGATACCACCAACTGCACCGCCTTCTGCAAGTGTTAATGGTGGAAATACTGGGTTTTGACGAACTAATGGTCCCCATTCACCAATTGAATTTAAGTCAAAAGGAATTGGATCTAATGATCGAGTTCCGACATGTAATGCTTCAGAGATATGTGCATAATATTCAGTGTAACCATCAGGTGTAGTAAAGTGTACTGGTGTTTTTTCGTATAAATAATCAATCATTTTATAAGCTGTATCAACATACAATTCAATGAATTTTGGAT
>DEQI01000344.1:1751-8353 GCA_002360295.1 Planococcaceae bacterium UBA3370 | reverse complement strand
GCCTGCTTGCTTCGCCACATTTGCTGCTTCTGTATTCGTTGCATGCCCGTAACTCGCTGCTAAATGTTCCGTTTCATGATCAAATGTCGCCTCATGAATAACGATATCCGCACCTTCACTTAATCGAATCGAGTTCTCACAATATTTTGTATCGCCTAAAATGGTCAATATAAAACCTGGTTTATTTGGCGCTGTCACTTCACTGCTTCGTACGATATCACCAGTAGGAAGTGTCACATCATAGCCACTCTTTAATTGTCCAAGTAAAGGTCCTTTTGGTACTCCAAGTGCTAAAGCTTTGTCCACTAATAGCTCACCCTTCAAAGGCTTTTGCTCTATACGGAAACCGAAGCATGGAATGACATGTTGGAGCAACTTTGCGTTAACAATAAATTGTTCATCCTCAAAAATAACCCCTTCCTTTATTTCCTCAAAAATAATTGGGTACGTTAAATGAGTATTTGTTAAGGCAAAAGTCATTTCAATCCAGTCTTTTAATCCAGGTGGTCCGTATATAGTTAATGGTTCTTGACCTCCTAAAAAAGACCGTGAGCCTAGTAAACCTGGCAAACCAAAAATATGATCTCCATGTAAATGAGTAATAAATATTTTTTCGATTTTACGAGGCTTTATCGTCGTGTATAAAATTTGATGCTGGACCGCCTCTCCGCAATCAAATAACCATATGGTGCCTCGTTCCTCTAGCAATTTAACTGCGAGCGCACTTGTATTTCTTTCTTTAGAGGGCATTCCAGCGCCTGTTCCTAAAAATTGTAGCTGCATTTACCATACTCCTTACTGATGATCATCTAAAAAATCTTTGCTAAAACTCGTATTAGAATAATACTTTCTTTGTTTCGGTACATTTATTCCACGCTTTATAATACCTTTACCAAATTTTCTTTGTAAATTGTCAATAAGCTCCACAATGGGCTCATCTTTTATCTGCTCTTCATAAGTAAATAAATTTAATTGTTGAGTAGATTGCTGTTGATCCTTCACATTTGAAACCGTTACACCTAATAATCTTACTGGTGATTCATCCCAATATTTTTGAAATAGTGCCCAAGCAATAGTAAAAATATCCTCTTTATTTTGAATTGCATTTGTCACAGACTTACTACGAGTCTGATTATGCCAATCCGCATCACGAATCGTTAAAATCACAGTTGTTCCAGCTAACCGTTTGGCATTTAGTCGTTCCGCAACTTTTGTACTCAGCTTTTCGATTGTTTCTTTTAATATATAATATTCGGTTTCATCTCTAGGTAAGGTTGTCGAATTTCCAACACTTTTCGTGTCATAAATGGAATTAGGGTCAACAGCTCGGTCATCTTCCCCATTTGCCCGTGCACGCAATCTCTCACCATTAATACCAAGTAACTGTCGAATTTGCATAACCTCTATATTAGCTAACTGTCCAATTGTTTTAATTTGAATGGACTGTAGTTTTTCTGCAGTTTTTTTGCCAATACCATGCATATTTATAACCGGCTGCGGCCATAAAAGCTGTGGAACATCTCGTTTTCTTAACACTGTAATGCCCATTGGTTTTTTCATATCTGATGCGGTTTTGGCAAGAAACTTATTCGGTGCAATGCCAATAGAACAAGGGAGCTTTAATTGTGTAAAAATTCGTCCTTGAATTTCCTTCACTATGTCCAGCGCATTTTGATTTGCACATAATTCCGTAATATCCATATAGCATTCATCAATCGAAACAGGTTCTACTAATGACGTATATTCTCTAAGCAAACTAAAAAATTGTTTTGAGCTATGTCGATATCGTTCAAAATTTGGTGGTAATATGATCAGTTCTGGACATAATCGCCTTGCCTCATGGATCGTCATCGTCGTTTTTACACCAAATGCCCTTGCTTCATATGAGCATGTAATGATAATGCCACGTCGTTCCTGTGGATTTCCAGCTATAGCAATAGGCTTTCCTTTTAAGCTTTCATCATATATTTGTTCAACTGAAGCATAAAAACAATTCATATCAATATGTAAAATGATGCGAGCCGCCAATTTCATCACCACTCTTTTTAGTAGTATTATACCCTAAACCTCAAAAAGCGAACACCAATTCCCACTATTTTATGCGAATAGAATTAAAAAACCTGCTTCGTCATTCAATTCTACGAAACAGGCGCTTATTTATTGTTTTTTTCTTTTGACTCTTTTAATTGAGATAGTGCTTTCAATATGAGGCTATTCATTGTTTCTATATTTTTAAAATATTCAATGAGTATCTTTGTCCCAAAAGCCTGTATTTTCAAGAATTCTTCAGCTCGAGCATATGGCTGTTGTTGTGCCTTTGCTTCAAAATACGCATGTCTAATGTCCAAAATTTCTTCTATTCTACCATCTGAATTCATGAGCTCCATAAATTTTTCAAGCAATAGATAACCGAAATAATAAGAAAATAAAAAACGATCGATCTTAGATGAATATTTTATAAAATGATTGTATAGATCATTTCGATTGACAAAATTAATAATTGTCATTTGAACGGAGAACTCGATTCCTTTATATGGGTCTAATAAACATTCGTGTTGTTTATATTCATTGAGTAGCCAAATATGAAAAATAAATTGTTGCAATTCTATTTTAGCATCATATTTTAATGTAGTAGGAAGTAAATATTCCTTCCACTCACCCATTAATAATTTAAATTGATTTAATAGTTCTGATTTTACAACAAAAATAATATCTTTCTCTACTGATAGCTCCCAATTCATTCGTCCCACACCCCATTTAGAGTTATAGAAAACTTAGTACTTTATACACTTATACACTTCATTGTATATGAATACCAAGTATCATACAAGTCTTCAATTAATTCTATAACTACTGTTCACTAGTTATTTCTTCTTAAATTATAAAAAGCAATTAAAAGAATAAACCAAATCGGGGTTAATAATAAGGCTTTTCTTGTCTCTGGTGAGAAGAACATAATTAATAGTAATAAGGCAAAAAACGCCAATATAACATAGTTTATAAAAGGTGTAAATGGTGCTTTAAAAACAGATGCTTTATGCAATAAAGGACGTTTTCTTTTATATAAAATATGAGAAATCAAAATAATGCTCCATACCCAAATAAAACATATAGCACTAATTGTCGTAACAATACTAAATGCATTTTCAGGCATTAACTTACTTAAGATGGCACCAATTGAAACGACAATTGTTGACATGATCAACGCATTACTTGGCACACTATTTTTATTTAGCTTTGTAAAAGACTTTGATGCTTGTTTATTATTTCCTAAGTTAAAGAGCATACGGCTAGTTGAAAAAAGACCACTATTACCAGCAGATGCAGCTGAAGTTAAGACGACAAAATTAATAATACCTGCAGCAGCTGAAATACCAACTAAGCCAAACACTTGTACAAATGGACTGCTGTTTACAGACAATGTATTCCAAGGGTTTATACATAGGATGACAAATAATGCCCCTACATAAAATAGTAAAATTCGCATCGGAATTTTGTTAATGGCAGATGGAATATTTTTTTTCGGATCTGCTGTTTCTGCTGCTGACACACCAACAAGCTCCACACCAACAAAGGCAAAAACAACCATTTGAAAAGCCATTAAAAAGCCCGTTAAACCATTAGGGAATAATCCACCGTATGTCCATAAATTGCTCACCGCAACTTTTCCTGTACTAGTTTCAAAGCCTGTCACAATCATATAAAGTCCAACTATTATTAGCGCGATAATTGTAATGATTTTAATTAATGCAAACCAAAATTCTAATTCTCCAAATAATTTTACAGTGAGTAAATTCAATATAAGTAAAATAACTAAACAAATAAGGGCTGGAACCCATTGCGGAATATCAAACCAATACTGTGCGTATAAACCAACCGCAATAATATCAGCCATGGCGGTCATAATCCAGCAAAACCAATAAGTCCAACCTGTTACGAATCCCGCCCACGGACCAATATACTCAGCAGCAAAATCTGTAAATGTAGTGTATCCAGTGTTAGATAAAAGCAATTCTCCAAGCGCTCTCATGACAAAAAACAATGCACACCCTACGATTAAGTAAGCTAGTATAATTGATGGTCCAGCAAGTGATATCGCTTTGCCTGAGCCAAGAAATAACCCTGTACCGATAGTTCCCCCAATGGCAATTAATTGCACATGGCGGTTTTTTAACTCACGTTTTAATTGATGTTTTGACAAGTTGAATCCCTCCAAATATATACAACACTTGAAATAACACAAACAAAAAAGAGACTAGTTTATCACTAGTCTCAAAAACGTAAGAATAACAAAAACCTATTACGAAAAATATATGAAAGGCTCTCTACATATATGAATAGAGAACGATACTCAGTATTTCGTGTTGCGGCTTGGCAATCGCCATTTTTATTACCCTTCTGTCCTTTTGCCTGAGATAGTGAACCCTTCGGCGGCGCATGTTTGGCGCTCTCTCCAGAAAATGCTCCTGCTATAGTTTGATCCATAGCATTCATAGCTTTTAAATTTAATAAAGAAACCCTTTTATTATTTCAAGATGGTATAATATTAGCATCACAACTACGTAATCACAACTAAAAATTTATACCAATATTTTCTAATATTTATTTTATTGATGGAACGAGTAAAATTTAGTCAAAAACAAGTAGTTTTGCAACGAATTTCATGAGTAATACTTTACATGTTTTGGGTGATACATAAAAACCGTAAAAGCCAATAAGACTTCTACGGTTTACAAGAATTCGAACATTATCCAATGTGCACTTGATTTCTTCCTAATTGTTTTGCCTTATATAATGATTTGTCTGCAGCTTCAATAATTTGTGCTGGGTATGCTCCGTTTATTGGATAACCTGCAATACCGCCTGACATTGTAATTGGCTTACCACAAGGACTACTATTTTCCATTAAATTTTGACGCAATGCTTCTGCCATTTCATAAATCTGTTCCACATTTGTGTTTGGCAATAACATCATAAATTCTTCCCCACCAAATCGACAACAAATATCCTCAGGGCGAGCAAATTGCATCATTTTCTCCGCTAAATATTTAAGAACTTCATCACCCATCGCATGACCATAAGTATCATTCACACTTTTAAAATGGTCTAAATCAATGATAAGCAATGCATACGGCTGTTTATTTTCCGTCCATTTTTTTAAATAGCGGTCCATCGTTCGACGATTTGTTAAGCCTGTTAATGGATCTGTTGTTGACTCTTTTTGGAAGAAAGAAACTTGTCCATGGAGCATCGTTAAACTTGTAACTAAAACATTTTTCAATTGATACGTTTCAAAATACCAATCAGGCACTTTCTTCAATTCATCCACATTTTTCGTTTCCATACTTACCTCAGTTAGTGTCGCCATTTGTTGTAGTGGCTTTACTATTTTTGCAGCTAGCCAAAGGACAACAAATAATGCAACTAAAACAAATGGTAAAGCAATTCCCGCAAGTCGTTTCACTAATTCTCCTGCTGGTGCTAGTGCTGCCTCTTTTGGCCTTTGGACGATGACTCCCCAATTTGCTACACTAATCGGACTATATCCCGCAAGCATTTCAACACCTTTCGTATTGACAACGGATTGTGCGCCCTGTTTGCCTGATGTAACGGCTTTTACTACTGGATTATCCATTACATTATCCTCTAATCGGCTTGCATCCTGATGATAAATAATTTTGCCATCGCCATCCACAACAAACACATATGACCCATCATCATAATAATGCTGACCAAGCAGGGAATAAAACATATTTTGCTCTTTTATGTAAATCGTCCCACCAACAAGCCCTAAATAATCACCTGAACTAGAGAATATCGGGTAAGAAATAAAAATGACAAGTCTTCCCGTCACGGCTTCATACGGCTTGGAAATGAGAGGAATCTTTTTTTCCAGTGCTTCTTGTGCACCTACTGTATTTAATTGAACACCTTTTATTTCTAAAGAAGGCGGAGACACCGCTATGACTGTCCCTTCATTATTTAAAATGGCAATAGAATTGAACATATTATTTTGCGTACGTAAGCGATTCGCCTCATTCATTAAAATTTCATCGTCATCCATTCGACTTGCAATATAATTTGCTGTAAATTGGAGTGTCGAGTATGTTTCTTGAATATAATTGTTGGCTGTTGTTGCTAGCTTTTGCGCATATACTTCATTCGTTTCGAGTGTATTATAAATGAGTGCATCCGTATTAATTTTATAGGCACTAAATAAATTACTGATCATCGTTGCTAAAAAAGCGATGATGACAACACCCATAATTAAGTATTTTAGCTTGATTTTACTGAATTTCATTGAAAACTCCTAAATTTAATTAATAGAAATTATTGTAACAAAAATAATGAATGGACAAAAGGCTTCGTTTTGAAATGTCTCTTTTGCTCTAGTCTTCTATCCACTGTAAGGGAAGAGAAATATAGGCACGTCACTTGTCCTATTATCCACTAAATGATGGACCACCACCAAAACTTTGTTCCTTGGCATACAACAAATCGATCAAACCATATTTCAAAACTCATATTTAGAGGTATGGCCTCTTTAAATGTTTCTAAATAGCTTTTCCAAAAGAGATAATTGTTTTCATTTTGTAAAACAA
>DEQI01000344.1:0-1610 GCA_002360295.1 Planococcaceae bacterium UBA3370 | reverse complement strand
TTTTTAAAAATTCCTTATAATCAATAGGTAAAATGAATCCCGTTTGTTTTTCAAACATAGCAATTTCGGTATCACTAGCAGGTTGATTGAAGGTACATTTCGCATTGTATAAATGACCATTTTCATTTTGTACTTGGATTATATCGTTGTTCTCAGCCAACCTTTTCTGTAAAGAACTTAAAGTCTGCTTTACTACATTTCCGTCCTTGTACATAGTAATTTTCCTCTTTGAATTTTTTTTGATGTACTAATATGTGCTATTTTTTATATGCTAAAACGCCTTTACAAATTGTATAAAGTACATTCCATTGATCATCTATAATCGTAATATCTGCATCATATCCAGGAGATAATCGCCCTTTCTTGAGTTTTAACTGCTTTGCTGCATTAAAAGAAGACATTTTCACTAACTCTAGCTCGCTACAGTTTGTAATCTTTTTCATATTTTGAACTGCCTGCTCCATTGTTAAAATACTTCCTGCCAATGTTCCGTCTTCTAATCTAGCATCTTTCTCCGACACGACTACCGCTTGTCCTCCTAACTCATAGTTTCCTGGTGGCATTTGTTTGGCACGCATCGCATCTGTTATTAAAATGATATTGTCTGCCCCTTTCAAACGAAAAGCCAGTTCCACCGCTTTTTCATGTGAGTGAATGGTGTCGACAATTAGCTCTGTCAATAACTCTTCCTCTAGTAAAGCAGCCCCTATTGCTTGCACATCACGGTGGTGAAGCGGACTCATTTGATTGTAAAGATGTGTAATATGGGACGCACCAGCTTGAATCGCTGCAATCATTTCACTGTAATTGGCATCCGTATGTCCTAAAGACACAATGACTTCTGAAGAGATTTGCTCAATAAACGATAAAGCATTTTTGACCTCTGGCGCAATGGTTACAATTTTAATATTTTGCAAACTTTTGTTTTGCCATTGATTAAATAAATCAATAGAAGGGTCAATAATATAGCGAATAGGTTGTGCACCCGCTCGTTTCTTTGAGACAAATGGTCCCTCTAAGTGAACGCCAATCAGTTCAGCCTCTTTTTTACCAGGTTGATAGCGCGCAACATTTTGAAGTGCCTTATTAATCGCATAAATTGATTGTGTCATTGTCGTCGCTAAAAATGATGTTGTTCCCTCTTTCGGTAAACTCTGAGCAATCCCACGTAGCGCTTCTTCCGTCGCATCCATCACATCATGCCCAGCCGATCCATGAATATGAATATCTATAAATCCAGGCACCGCTTTCAAAGGCATATCTTGAAAGTCGATCACAGTTTCTGCTACACGTTCAATCTGTTTGGCTATATCTATAATGATTCCATCCTCTATATAAATAGATGCCATATATTGTCCTTCTAGAGGATCTATTAAAGCAATATTTTTTATTAACAATGACATAACTACCCACTTCCTTTGTCGTTTTGTTATAGTAAATATATAGAAAATAGTGAAAGCGTGAGATACAAATATGAAGAATTTACATACTTTATTCCCTTCTATACAACTATACCAACAAAAACCATCTCATCAAATAAATTATTATTTATTTTATAATCGAAATGAACAGTATTGGCTTCAAATAGAAAAATCAGAAGTGAGTAAGCG
>DEQI01000246.1:3207-5148 GCA_002360295.1 Planococcaceae bacterium UBA3370 | reverse complement strand
CACCACCAACGCAAACTCCACATACACAAAATTAATACATTTATGTTTATTTACTTATAAAATAAAATTCCACTGCGACGTGTGCAGTGGAATTTTTTTTTGGCTGTAAAAAGTATAGTGAATTTTTTTATTAATCATCATCTTCATCATTGGCCGAAAACATATACGTTTTGTAATGGAAT
The DNA here is from genome assembly GCA_002360295.1 of Planococcaceae bacterium UBA3370. Lineage (GTDB taxonomy): Bacteria > Bacillota > Bacilli > Bacillales_A > Planococcaceae > Metasolibacillus. The sequence continues at coordinate 4,966 of DEQI01000246.1, read as the reverse complement.
TTCATACTAAATACAAGACCAATTGCGAGTGCATTCCCCATGAGAGAACTACCCCCGTAGCTTATAAATGGCAATGGAATACCTGTGATTGGCAATAGCTGAATAGTCATCCCGATATTTTCAAATACATGGAATGTAATCATGGCAATAATACCAGCACAAACATATGTGCAGAAAGGATCTTTTAATAGCAATGTTGTTTTTGTTAAATGATAAATGAGTAAGAAGTATAAACAGATCACAACACTTGCCCCAACAAAACCCCATTCTTCACCGATAACAGAGAAAATAAAGTCAGTATGGTTTTCCGCTACATAAACTTCCCGACCCATAAAGCCTTTTCCAAATATTTCACCAGAACCGATCGCGTTTAACGATGTGATTAAATGGTAGCCGTCGCTAGATGAGTATGAATAGGGATCGAGCCAAGAATAGATTCGGGCGAACTGGTATGCCTGAAAGTTAAATGTTTTTTCTAAAAAATCTTGCATGTAGAGCGCCATCCAAAGCAAAGACCCACCAACTACGACACCGCTTATGAATACTGGTAATATAATTTTCCAAGAGATACCTGCCACAATGATGAGTGCGGCTGTAATCGCAAGAAATACGAGTGCTGATCCTAGATCGGGCTGTGTCAAAATAAAGGCAAGCGGAACGAGTAACGTAATACCTATTTTACCTAGTAAAATAAAATCAGTTTTAATAGTTTTTAAAGTATACTTTTCGTGATGCTTACTGATTAATTTTGCTGTCGCTAATATAAAAAAGGTTTTCATAAACTCGGACGGTTGGATATTACCAAGAGGCGTGTGGTACCAGCTTTTTGCACCGTTGACGCGTTCGGCAATTTGTCCTTCCCCATCCGGTAAAAAAACGAGTAACAGCAATAAAGATATACCAGCACCGTATAGAACCCAAGACATTTTTTTATATTGATCAGGTTCAAAATACATGACAACTGCGACGATCACTGCTCCAATTACGTACCATTGAACTTGCTTGAGTACGAAATTAGTTGCTCCATATTGCCCAGATGTTTGTGCTGAGGCGATAGCGAGCGCACTAATACATAGGAACATTAATAGAATAAATGCGAGCGCCCAATCAAAACGCTTCGCAAATTGACGATTGTTTTCCATGAATTCCACCTTATTCGTAAGTGCTTATTTTGCATTCTTTACTTTATCACATTATTTGAAAAAAAACTGCAAAAGGCATAATATCAAATTCGCTCTTGCTATATCGTGATAACAAGATTGATTCAATATTTCCCTATAGAGTTATAATTTATAGAGGGCGCGATAATTGTTGAAGGAATAACGTTAAGCTATTCGCTTGTAACTTTTGACTATGTTATGACGTCCATATTTTATATTAGTTTCTTCAGTTAGATAAATCGAGTTAAAAGATGAGACGAACGAGCATTTAAAATGTTTCAAAAAATGCTGAATGAGCATATAATAATCATATTATTTGTTTTAAAGGGGTGTGCTTAGTTGTGGCAAAAAAGATGAGGGCAGCGGAAGATTATATGCATCACTTATATATACATATGAATGATGTAGATCATTTTGTCATTTTTAGTGGTCTTAAGCTAAAACAGTTTCTTTCTTCTGTGGAACCTTTACGTAATCTACTTTTGTTAAAGCACACTTATGAAGATGGTTCGTTTAATATGCATACGCAATTTGATTTTATATCAACTGAAGATATGCCTAGCTTTAAAAAAATAGATGTAAAAGGTGATTTGTGCTGG
>DEQI01000246.1:0-3062 GCA_002360295.1 Planococcaceae bacterium UBA3370 | reverse complement strand
CCGAATGATAAAATGACAAAAGTGTATTTTCGTTATCTAGCAGATACAGAACAGCTTATGTCAAATGTCTTTAATGCTATGATTAAAGAAAGAGAAGGCAACGGTGGATTTTGGAGACGAAAATCAAAAAAAAGTGTTCCTATGATAGACACAGCCGTATTACGCGCATGTCGCTCTTTTCTCAAAGAAGGAGCATTATTGTCACTGTATAAACTGGATAAGCCTAATTCAACATATGGCATTGAAATTCGCGCTTTAGTTGAATATGATTTTCCGGATGAAGTATGGGATGATTTAAATGAACTGTTAAAGCGAGGATATGACGAATTTATTTTGATTAACTAGCTAGCTGCACCCACTACATTTGAAATTCAAAAGGTGGGTGTTTTTTCACGATAATATGTAATAGAGGCACTATCTGAATTTATATTATTAGGAAACGATATGAACGAAGAGTTTATACGAAATTGATTTAAAAATGGAGGTCAACAACATGAAGAGAAAAATCGGTTTATTGTATGGAGGTAAGTCTGCGGAGCATGAGGTGTCGCTTTCGACAGCAAAAGCGGTGACGCAAGCTTTGAATTTTGAACAGTATGAAGTGTATCCGATTTTTATTACGTTAGATGGGGAGTGGCGCACAGGACCTCAATTAACCGCGCCGGCTAACACAATTGAGCAGTTACAATTTGCCCAACAAGAAAACTCGTCGAACAATATTTCACAATTTATCGAGGCGCATAACCGTATAGGGTTCGATATTATTTTCCCTTTACTTCACGGTACGAATGGAGAAGATGGTACGGTTCAAGGTTTACTAGAAGTAATGGATATTCCTTATGTTGGAAATGGCGTTTTAGGATCATCGGCAGGAATGGATAAGGTTGTCATGAAGCAATTATTTGAAATTGCTGGTTTAAAGCAAGTACCTTATATTCATTTTATTCGTAGTGAGTGGTTAAGTAATCAGTCAGCTATACTTGAACAATGTGAACAACAGCTAGTGTGGCCATTGTTTGTAAAACCCGCTAATTTAGGCTCGAGTGTCGGTATTAGTAAAGCATCCAATGTGTCAGAGTTAATAGATGCTGTTAACTTAGCACTACAATATGATCGTAAAATTATTATCGAACAAGGTATCGTTGCTCGTGAAATTGAAATCGGTGTTTTAGGTAATGATGAACCACGCGTGTCTGTTGTAGGCGAAATAAAACCAGTAACTGAATTTTATGACTATGATTCGAAATACAAAGATGGTTCAACTGCGCTTATTATCCCTGCAGAATTGCCAGCCGAAACTTTAGCTGAAATGGAAAATATGGCGAAACGGGCATTTAAAATAATTGATGGGGCAGGTCTCGTACGCGCAGATTTCTTTGTAACTTCAAATAATGAACTATTTATAAACGAAGTAAACACAATGCCAGGATTTACACCTGTTAGTATGTATCCATTGTTATGGCAACATACGGGTATGTCATATGAATCTTTAATTGATAACTTAATTGCATTAGCGTTTGAGCGCCATGAAGAAAAGCAAAAACTTCAATACAATAAAGATTGAGAGGGCTAACAATTGAAAAAAACATTAAAGCAGCTAGCAGAGTGGCTAAAGATTACCGATCAAGCACATGAAGAAACGATCGTTACAGGAATTTCAATTGATACACGAACAATTAATGAGGGTGACCTTTTTATCCCTTTTCGAGGCGAAGCGGTTAATGGACACCGATTTGTTGAGCAAGCTTTTGAAAAGGGCGCGGCTGCATCACTTTGGTTAAAGGATGAGCCGAACCCACCTGCAAATCGACCGCTTATTTTTGTCGAAGATGCAGAAAAAGCGTTACAACAAATGGCCATTGCTTATCGAAGTGAACATTCTGCAACGTTTATTGGTGTGACAGGCTCAAATGGCAAAACATCTTCAAAAGATATTTTAGCTAGTGCGTTATCTCCGTATTTTAAAGTGCAAAAAACAATAGGTAATTTCAACAATCAGTTAGGCTTGCCTATTACAATATTACAGCTCGATGAAGATACAGAAGTATCGGTGCTTGAAATGGGGATGAGTGGCTTTGGAGAAATCGAATTTTTATCTCGTGTAGCCCGGCCTCATTTAGCCATCATTACGAATATTGGCGAAGCACATATGCAAGACCTCGGTTCTCGAGCAGGTATTGCTCAAGCGAAATATGAAATAACAAAAGGGTTATTGGAGGAAGGTGTCCTCGTTTATGACGGTGATGAACCGTTATTACGTGCTCTTGTCGCAGAAGACCCTGATACAACAACGAAGTCCTTTGGTTTTGAAGAGGGTCATGATTTAGTTGCTACTAATATGGAAACGACAGAAAGCGGTAGTCGTTTCACTGTGACAGGAACAATAGAAGGGGAATTTTTCATTCCGGTGCTAGGGAAGCATCAAGTGAAAAATACGTTAAGTGCTATGCTCATTTGTAAAGCGATGGGCCTAACAGATGAGCAAATTCGCGAATCGCTCCAACAGGTCACATTAACAGATATGCGAATGCAACTTGTCAAAAAGGGCGATATATTATTTATTAATGATGCCTACAATGCTGCGCCATCTTCTATGCACGCAGCTATTGAATTTGTTCAATCGACGTCATTGAGACAAGAAAAGTGGCTTGTGTTAGGGGATATGCTTGAACTGGGCGATAATGAACAAGCATTTCATGAGGAGCTAGCCGCACATATTGATGCCGGAAGTATTGAGCGTGTATGCTTGTACGGTCCTCGTATGGAGTGGTTATATAATCGTCTGAGGGATGTTTTTAGTGATAACCGATTACTTTATAGTAAAACAGATTACGCCCCTATAATTGAAGCAATTCAAGAGAATGCATCGGAGCAATCCATCATTTTATTAAAAGGTTCACGTGGTATGAAGCTAGAAACGATACTACAAGCTTTATAAAAGAGAGGGAGTTCGGAAAGTTTTTACTTTCTGGACTCCCTCTTTCGGTTTACTAGCCCCAGCCCATTGTTTGGATTGATCCGATAACTATCAACCTTCATTAGCAACTACTGTATATCCTTTT
>DEQI01000281.1:7443-16503 GCA_002360295.1 Planococcaceae bacterium UBA3370 | reverse complement strand
AAAAAAAACGTGGAAAAGTAACCATGTACTTTTCCACGTAATTTCATAAATTAAGCTGTTACTGTAGCTAATTTTTGTGCTGCTGCTTGAACTTTTTCTAAGCCTGCTGCGATAATTGACTCAGCGTTTGCTGGATCTGCATTATGGCCTTCGATAATTACTTCGTCTAATTTTTGCATACCGTATACGCCACCGATTACCGTGTTAATGTAGTTTGCAGCCATTTCCATTGGTGCAGTTTCTGGCGTTGAGTAGATTCCTCCACGAGCTGATAATGCAATGTATTTTTTATCTGTCATTAAGCTTACTAAGTTGCCGTTTTCATCATATTTGAATGAATAACCCGCACCATATGTGTAGTCAATAAATGATTGTAATGCAGCTGGAATTGTTAAGTTCCATAATGGGAATGCAAATACAACTACTTCAGCTGCCGATAAAGCTTCACGTGATTTGTTGAATGATGCTAAAGATGCAGCTTCTTTTTCATTTAATTCTTCGCCAGCTTGAGCTTTTCCGAAAGCATTGAATAGCTCTTGACCGAAGTATGCTAAATTTTCTTCAAATACATCGAAAGTTGTTACGTTTAAGCCTTCTACTTTTGCTGCTTCTGCTACGAAAGTTTCGTACATTTTTGTTGATACGCCATCTGGGCGGTTATTTGCTTTCACTACTAATACGTTTGTCATTTATATAAAACTCCTTTAATATGTTTCTCTTATCTCATTATCTCGAAATCAAGATATAATAGTATAGTAATAGAGCAATAGAAAAAAATCAATCATATTGCTCTACAACTTTAGTCGGAAATTATAAAAAGCGTGTTAATTTATATTCCTTGATTTCATGCTGTTCTGTCCCTGATAGAGTTGAATCAACTCCGCTTCAAGGATCTCCCTAGTACATTTATTAACTATTTTGCTATAAGTTCTTTTACTATCTACTACTATTCTAATAAAATTATAAATCACATACTCCATCTGTACATGTTGCGCCACCATCGCCGACCATATTGAGCTTACGCTTTAAACCTGCTTCTGTTGCTGCTTTTTCAATCGTTTGCTCAAACAATTGCTGTGGTTGAGCACCAGAAATCCCGTACTTATTATCCACTACGAAAAATGGTACACCTCGCACACCTAGTTGCTGTGCAACGGCAATATCTTGCTGGACTTCAGCTGTATATTGATCACTTTCCAATATTTCTTGTACTACTTTGCCTTCTAGTCCGATTTCTTGCACTAATGCTTCGAGTACATCAATACGTCCAATCGCTTGACCTTCTAAAAAATATGCTCTCATTAAACGTTCATTCATTTCAGCACCTTTACCGTTTTCCTCTGCCCATTTTGTTAAACGATGGGCTGCAACAGTATTAGCTGTTTTCATTTCATCAAAGTTATACTCTAGTCCTACCTCTTTAGCACGTAATGCTACATTTTGAGTCATCGCTTTCGCTTCTTGTAATGACATATTGTATTTTTTCGTCAATCCATTATAAATAGAATCTTGCATATCCACTGGTGTATTGGGATCTAATAAAAAGCTCTTGTATTCCACTTCTATTTGTCCATCAAAGCCACTATCTTGAATAGCCTTTTCTAGTTGCTTTTTACCTATATAACAAAACGGACATACATAATCTGACCAAACTTGAATTTTCATGAATTAAAACCTCCCTTTGTCACATTGTACAAATTTTCTAGACAAATTTTCAATTTTTTCGTCTTATGAATATTGTGTCTTTCCTTTCCCTATACTGACAGCAAAAACAGGAGGGGAATATTATGCAGAACTCATTATGGTTACAACATGTCACACCAATGACAACGTCGTCCGTAACATCCGATCTATCATGTGATATTTGTATAGTTGGAGCAGGCTTAAGTGGAATATATACAGCATACTTACTAGCAAAAGAAGGCTTTAATGTCATCGTTGTCGAAGCAAAAACAATTGGTGAAGGAGCTACTGCCCATTCAACAGGTAAGCTTACCGCTCAACATGGTGCGTTATATCACAAGCTATCTGAAAATGATGGGAAAGTATACTATAATGCAAACAAAACGGCTATTGAACATGCACTTGAGGTCGCTTGTAACAAATCCTTTCTTCGTGCAACATCCTTTCTTTATACAACAGAGGAAAATAAACGGAGTCAACTCGAACAAGAATACGCTGCTTACGAAAGGTTAGGTATTCCTTCCATTGCCACAAATGATATCGAACTGAATCTGGATGTTCAAATTGCACTAGGTATGAAAGATGAAGCGCAAATACATCCTGTTTCTTTTTTATTACATTTTGCCAAGCTTGCGCAAAAAGAAGGGGCTCAACTTTTTACTCATACACGCATTACACATGTTACAAAAGAACCAACAGCTACTACAGAAGATGGCTATACAATATCTTGCAATAAACTTATTTTATGTACACATTATCCAATCGAATCACTATCTGGACTTACAACAACTAAACTTACTATTAATCGCACCTATTTAACCGCTGTTAAAACAAATGATTTATTGAGTGGCCAATATTTGAGTATTGATACATCTTCGCGTACCATTCGTACCGCACTTATTCATTCTGAGCCTTACTTTATTTATGGGGGCATGTCACATGCAGCAGGAATGGAAAGTGATACCGAAAAATATTACGGATCTATTTCAAATGAGCTTAAGACTATTTTTCATTTACCTGCTCCTACCTATTTATGGAGCGCTCAAGATATGGCTACGCCAGATGATATCCCTTTTGTAGGTCCTATTTCAAATGACTCCCCCATTTTTATTACGACAGGATACAATAAATGGGGTCTCTCGAACTCTCTCGTTGCCGCTGAAATATTACGTGGCATATTCACAAACAATGAGCACCCAGCAACGACACTCTATAATCCTAGTCGAATAAAGGGACGTACAGTTTATGACATGCTTGTACAAATAGGGTTTATCGGTGAACAGTTTATCAGTGGTCATATTACACGTGTCTCTGCTCCAAAGTGCACTCACTTAGGCTGCAAAACAAGATGGAATTCTGCAGATGAAACTTGGGATTGTCCTTGTCATGGGTCACGCTATGATAAACAGGGTAACGTCATCGAAGGACCAGCCGTTTATCCGTTAGATTTAAAAAACTCCGAGTCATAAATACCCGGAGTTTTAGTTATATTTAGAATTATTTTAAACCTTCTGTTAACACTGGAACGATTTGTTTTTTCCGAGAAACGATACCTGGTAATGTGATTCGACCGTTTACGATTTCAGCTCCGAAGCTTTTCGCTGCTGCCTCTGCAACTTGTCCAACTGCAATTGCTGTAGAATCGTTATTTAGTATATCTGTTACAACAAAGAAGAATAGGTCTAAATTGTTTTCTTCTACATTTTTCGCTAACAATGCTTCTAATTCTGCTTGACGACCTAAAACATCCTCAATGTCCACTGCATTTACTTGTGCTACCACGGCTTTATGTGCGCCAAAATCGAAACCTTTTGCGTCTAAAGATAATAAGTCTTCTAATGATTTATCTGAAAGATCCGCACCAGCTTTAAGCATGGCAAGACCGTATTCTGCTGCATCAACATTAGCAATTTTCGCTAGCTCTTCGCCCGCTTTTACATCTTGCTCCGTGCAAGTTGGGGATTTAAATAATAATGTATCTGATACGATGGCGGATAACATTATTCCTGCAATATTAGCAGGAATTTCGATATTATTTTCTTTAAATATTTTATTTAAAATCGTTGCAGTACAGCCAACAGGTTCAGCTCGGAAATATAGTGGATCAGCTGTTTGGAAATTTGCCACTCTGTGGTGATCGATTACTTCTGTAATTTGCACTTCCTCAATACCATCAGCTGATTGTTGGAATTCGTTATGGTCAACTAAAATAACCTTCTCTGCCTCGCCAACAACAGAACTAATTAAACGAGGTGTCTCAAAATTAAATTTCTCTAATGCAAATTTTGTTTCATTGTTAAGTTCACCTAATCGTACAGCCTCTGCCTCTACTCCTAATTGCTGTTTTAAATATGCATATACGATTGCGGATGTAATTGTATCTGTATCGGGATTTTTATGCCCAAAAACTAAAACCTTGCTCATGAAATAGCCTCCTATTAATGCTTCTTTTCGACTTTATAATATCATACCTCAACTAGATAAGAAAAACGGAACTTTTGATGTTAATCCACTTAAATTTATTAACGATAAAACTTCAAAAAAGACAAAGTCGAACAATGTCGAAATTTTGTCAAAAAAATGAGTAAGAGATTAAAAAACAATTGAAGTTTTTAATAATTTTATGATACTTATGTTAAAATACCCATGTGTATTATTTTATAGAAATGAGGGGTTTAATGACGAAGAAAATGGAGAAAAAGTACATTCCATTAGCTGAGTTCTTTCAAAATGCTACTCAAAATGAATTTACGCTTACATATACTGCAATTGAAAATATCATGGGGCAACAGTTACCAAACGCTGCTTATTTGAATCTAAGCTGGTGGAAAAAAACAAAACCACCTCTTACTCATTTTTTCTCTTGGACTAACTCAGATTACTATGTAACGGATGTACAACTTGGCAGAACGGTCACATTTTCTCGCTTAGCTGTAAACAACGAACAAGGCGTAGATGACCCTTCTACTAAACAAACATTTATTATTCGACCTATTGGAACAGACGATGCACGTGCTTATATTAATTTAAAAAAAGCTGTAAATGAAAAATATAACTTTGAGTATTTTAGCGACTATTATCCAAACTCAACGGTCCAAAGTATTCGCAAACAAATGGCAGAATGGCGAAAACAAAAAAACCGTACTATTTTATTATGCGTGTTAAATGGTGAATTTGCTGGATATGCCTATATTCAAGGCAATGAAGCACCTCATTTACGACACAGCGCTTCCCTATTTATCGGTGTTGTAGCAGAGCACGAAGGCAAAGGTATTGGCACTGCATTACTACAACAAAGTGAAAAATGGGCGCAGCAAAATAAAATAGAAAAGTTTGATGTAGCTATACTGGCAAATGACGAAAAAACGATCAAGTTTTTTGAACTAAATAATTACAAAATAGATGGTACGAAAAAACAAGCGATTAAATACGATAACCACTATTTTGATGAGCTACTTTATAGTAAATTTCTATTAAATATATAGGAGTAAGAAAAAAGTTATAGCATGTTATGACAGAAGATTCATTGAATACAGCTAAATTATTCATTTTAAAAATCCGCCATAGTGTTTACTAGGCGGACCTTTTTTATATTACTTGAATTATTTCACGGATTTCATCGTCTAAATTGGTGTTCTTATACTTAATATGATAGGCTTCGTACTGCTTTTTATTTTGTAAAACGAGACTTTCTACTATGGCATTAATAACGGAGAAAACAGCAACTGAGCTAACTGTATAGCGCTCTTTTTCAGCTCCTACTACAAATAACACATCTGCATAACTACTAATAGAACTTAAAGAGGTTTCACTCAATACGATAATTTTCACCTTTTTACGCCTAGCTATTTGTAAAATCGTCATTACATCCTCATGATCATCACATAAAGAGGCAACAAATAAAACATCACGCTCGCTCATTTGCGCAATTGTCATGGCAATTGCTTCTGCATCGTATGGAATAAGATGAACATTTTTACGATAACTTTGTAAATTTTCGTTCAGCCAATATGCTGCTGTACTAGATTTTCTAAATCCAAGTATATATGCATTTTCTGCTTGATGAGTCCATTGTATAGCGTTATTAAAATCTTCTTCTTTCATTAATTGAAGCGTGTTTAAGATGCCATTCATTTCACGTGTCATCACATCCTCATAATAGACATGTTGTTTTTTGGTTGCACGCTTTTTCAATGGTGCTGGGGCTACACCATTTTCCTCAATTAAAAATTCTTTCATCTTTTCTTGTAATTCACTAAAACCTGAAAAATTCATTGCATAACAGAAACGGATAACTGTTGATTCACTTACACCTGCTTGTCTACCCACTTCAGAAGCCACCTGTGTAGCAATGACATTTGGGTTGTCTATTACAAATTGAGCAACTTTTCTTTGTCCTTTTGACAATCGAATAATACTTTTCTTTATACTGTCACAAATACTCATACTCTACTCCTTCCCTTTCTTCAAAATAGTTTTAGTGATGCTAGTTCGACATATACAATATTTCACATTAATAGAACATACACTACCATGAATATAAATTGAATACAACGACTTTTCTGAAAAAGCTTCAATACTTTAATGAACAAAACTAATTTCGATATATTTTTAGCATAATAGATTGCTATTTTTGAAAAATAGTCATCTATTATTAAAGATATATTACTTTTATAAAATTACTAGGAATTAATATAATGTATAGTTATGTATAGACAAAAAAGCGCTCCTGAACAAATCAGGAAACGCCCTTTCAAATGATTGAAGATTCACTTTATTGTAATTCAGTTTGTTTCGTTTCTTTACCGAAAAATAGGACAGCGGCAGCACCTATTAAAATTGCGATACAGAAAATCGCAAAAATAACGCCTATTTCATAGTGTTTATTTAATAATGTTCCTACCAGGAGTGGACCGAAAATACCGCCTACCCGGCCAACTGCTGCTGCCATACCAGCACCAGTCCCGCGCACGATAGCTGGATATTGCTCTGGTGTGTATGCATAGAGCGCTCCCCAAGCACCTAAATTAAAGAAGGATAAAAACATCCCCGAAATAAGGAGAGCGGCTACCGTATCAGCATTACCAAAAACATATGCACTTGCTGCCGTTCCGATTAAATACGTGACGAGAACAAATTTACGTCCGAATTTTTCAATAAACCAAGCAGCCGTGAAATAACCAGGCAATTGCGCTAATGTCATGATGAGCACGTATTTAAAGCTTGAGATTAAATCAAAGCCTTTCCCGACCATGACACTAGGAAGCCACAAAAACATACCATAATATGAAAATACGACTGTAAACCATAGTACCCAAAGAACAAAAGTTGATCTAGCATATTTATGAGACCAAATTTCTTTCATATTTTGCATGATAGATCGTTGCTTTGATTCTACTTTTACAGCAAATTGTGGCGAATCCGGTAGCTTGATACGAATATAAATAGCGTAAAGGGCTGGTAATGCTGTTAAAATTAATGCCACTCGCCAACCTTCAATTGGCCAAAAATCTGCTGGTATCACGAAATAGGATATCAATGCAGCAATTAACCAACCACCAGCCCAAAAGCTTTCTAATAATACTACGACACGTCCACGTTCTTCCGCTTTCACACTTTCCGAAACTAATGTAGAAGCAACCGGCAGTTCACCACCAAGTCCCATGCCAACAAAGAACCGTAATAGCATAAACATAGCAAGTGTTGTAGTAAGGGCAGATAAACCACTAGCTACAGAAAATAGAATAAGAGTCCACATAAAAATTTTCTTGCGTCCTATTTTATCTGCAAAAACACCGAATGCAAATGCTCCTACAGCCATTCCAATTGAGTTAATACTCGCAATCCACCCCATTTGAGACGAATTAAGCCCCCAATCTACAGCAAGGGCGGCGATGACAAAGGATAATATTCCAACATCCATCGCATCGAACATCCAGCCGACACCTGCTACTCCAAGTAATTTGTTGCGTGAAATGAATTGCGTTTCATTTTTCCCCATAGATTATTACCACCTGTCTTTACACTTGACTTTACATGTCTACTATACATTTATTTCAATAAAGTGACAACAAAAAACTTTAAAAATCAAATTGTTTAGATTATTTAGTCATAACCTATTGAAATAGAAACGTGACAGCGTTAAAATGTCTTTTATACAAAAACAACTGTTCACCTAGTGAGAACAAAAGGAGAATTTCTTATGTGGAAAGGTCTTATCGAAGAATATAAACAGTACTTACCAGTCAATGACAATACACCTACGTTATCATTAAACGAAGGAAATACACCGTTAATCCCTTTAGTTAATTTATCAAAGAAATTAGGCATTGAGTTATACGGAAAAATCGAAGGCGCTAACCCTACTGGATCTTTTAAAGACCGTGGAATGGTATTCGCTGTTGCGAAAGCAATCGAAGAAGGCTCTAAATGTGTTATTTGTGCTTCAACAGGAAACACATCAGCAGCTGCAGCGGCATACGCAGCACGCGCTGGCATACAATCCATCGTTGTCATTCCAAAAGGGAAAGTTGCGCTTGGAAAACTCGCACAAGCTTGTATGTATGGAGCTAAAATTATTGAAATCGATGGCAACTTTGATGATGCACTAAATATTGTGCGCCAAGTAAGTGAGACAACAGCTGTCACTCTAGTAAACTCTGTAAACCCCTACCGCATCGAAGGGCAAAAAACAGCAGCATTCGAAATTGTAGACTCCCTAGGAAAAGCTCCAGATTTCTTATGTATCCCAGTTGGTAACGCAGGGAATATTACTGCGTATTGGAAAGGGTTTAAAGAATATAACGAAGCTAAAAAATCCGGTCTACCTAAAATGTATGGCTTTGAAGCGGAAGGTGCAGCTGCGATTGTACAAGGCGCACCAATTGCCAATCCTGAAACTGTCGCAACTGCGATTCGTATCGGAAATCCGGCTAGCTGGAAATTGGCAGAAGCAGCTCGTGACGAATCAGGCGGTATAATTGCTTCTGTTACAGATGAAGAAATACTAGAAGCATATAAATTAATAGCAAATACAGAAGGTATTTTCGTAGAGCCAGGTTCAGCGGCATCTTTAGCAGGCGTTATCCAATCTGTCAAAGCAGGGAAAATCCCTCAAGGAAGCCAAGTAGTAACGATATTTACTGGTAACGGCTTAAAAGATCCGGATACAGCAATGAACGTTTCCACTGTAGATTTAGTCTCTTTAAGAAATGATGAAGAAGAAATTCGCAAATTTATCGAGGGTGTACTATGAGCTGGCAAATAAAAGTGCCTGGCAGTACAGCAAATTTAGGGCCTGGATTTGATTCAATTGGGCTCGGTTTATCACTTTATTTAACTTTAAACGTGACACGTCAGGACGAATGGGAGTTTGTT
>DEQI01000281.1:5941-7278 GCA_002360295.1 Planococcaceae bacterium UBA3370 | reverse complement strand
TTAGGTAGCAGTGCAGCAGCAATTGTTGCAGCAATGGAGCTGGCCAACATTTTATGTGATCTACACCTAACAACAGCCGATAAGTTAAACATCTCGTCTCAAATTGAAGGGCACCCTGACAACGCTACTGCTTCAGTACTAGGTGGTTTAACTATTTCAGCAATGGATGATAATGGGAAGGTAGATACGATGCATGTACGTGATGTCGAGGCATCTTTTGTCGTTTTCATTCCCGACATAGAATTAAAAACAGCGGAGGCACGAGGTGTATTACCAAACCATTTTGAGCGCTCTTATGCAGTACGCGCTAGTGCAAATGGCAATATGCTTGCAGCCGCTTTAATGGCCAAAGATTATGTGCGTATTGGTCGATATATGGAAGCCGATTTATTCCATGAACCATTTCGTGCACAACTCATTCCCGCATACAAAGAAATTCATGCGGCTGCTAAAGTAGCTGGCGCATATGGAACTGCCTTAAGCGGCGCTGGTCCTACGCTCATCTCTATCATTCCAAATAATCTGGCTAATACATTTGTTGAGACAATGAAAAACCAATTTCCTTCTCACAAAATCATACTTACTACAGCCGATACACACGGCTTACAAGTTATTAAAAATTAATTCGTACTTTCTAGTAGCACTAGTGAAACCATCTTCACTAGTACTACTTTTTTATAGGAATATTTTCTTTTACGAATGCGTATATTAGTAAGATACCTTGTATGAAAGGGGAAATTTCTATGAAAGTTGGAGTAATTGCCGCTTCCGGTAAAGCAGGTAGTAATATTTTACGAGAGGCTCTTTTGAGAAATCATGAAGCCATAGCCATTGTTAAAAATAAAGCTACATTAAAGGAGCCCGTTTCAACGATTGAAAAAGATTTATTCGACCTCACGTCTTCCGATGTTGAATCATTTGATTATTTAATCAATGCCTTTGCCCCCATAAATGGAGAAGAACATTTATATGTCGAAGCTTGTAAGCACTTAATAGCCATTTTGAAACCGACCAATACAAAATTATTTGCTATTGGTAATGCTGGTTGCTTATTTATAGACCGGGATGAAACCGTACGTTTACATGAAATTGAAGAGTATCCGGAGCAACTTTCTACAATCGCGAAGTACCAGCTCCAAGCTTTAGAACTCCTCCGCCATTCCACTGTTACATGGACAGTACTTCACCCATCTAAAATGTTCGATTCAGAAGGACCTCGTACAGGACATTATGTTCTCGGCAAAGAGCAGCTCATCGTCAACTCCCAGCAAATTAGTTATATTAGCTATGCAGATTTAGCAGTAGCTATTATTGATGAAATTGAAAATGCTCATCAT
>DEQI01000281.1:1263-5791 GCA_002360295.1 Planococcaceae bacterium UBA3370 | reverse complement strand
GAGAAATAGGCGGTCTTATTCGTTCAGGTTCATGCTTACACTCATTATCGTTATTCATGAAAAATGTATACGTACATATATTTTATAAAGTAATGTGTAGTTTACAAAAAATATCGAAAGGAGATTTAATGACCAACGAGAAAGACAAGAACAATTTAAACCGTAAAGAACAGCAATTAGATGCTTTTAAAGTAGACAATGACGGCAAAAAGATGACGACAAATCAAGGTGTAAAAATTTCAAATGATGAAGATTCTTTAAAAGCGGGATTAAGAGGACCGACCTTAATGGAAGACTTTCATTTCCGTGAAAAAATAACCCATTTTGATCATGAACGTATTCCTGAACGTGTTGTCCATGCAAGAGGATATGCTGCTCATGGCGAGTTTGAACTCTATGAATCTATGAGTGCATTTACGAAAGCTGGTTTTTTACAAAAACCCGGCACAAAAACACCGGTATTTGTTCGGTATTCAAATGTAGTTGGTAGTTTAGGCTCTAATGATACTGCTCGAGATGTTAGAGGATTTGCTGTGAAGTTTTACACAGAGGATGGCAATTTTGACTTAGTAGGTAATAATATACCGGTGTTTTTCATTCAAGATGCCATCAAATTTCCGGATTTAATTCATGCAGCTAAACCTGAACCACATAATGAAATCCCTCAAGCTGCTACAGCACATGATACGTTTTGGGACTTTGTTGCCAATAACCAAGAAACAGCTCATATGGTTATGTGGCTCATGTCAGATCGTGCGATACCAAAGAACTTCCGTATGATGGAAGGATTTGGCGTCAATACATTCAGATTGGTAAATGCAGAAGGACAATCCAAGTTTGTGAAGTTCCATTGGAAGCCTGTCCTAGGTGTTCACTCACTGGTTTGGGATGAAGCACAAAAAATTGCTGGCAAAGACCCCGATTTTCAACGACGCGATCTATGGGAATCTATTGAGGCTGGTAATTTTGTAGAATATGAATTCGGTGTCCAAATGATTGATCCTGCAGATGAATTTAAATTCGATTTTGATATTTTAGATGCCACAAAAATTTGGCCAGAAGAGTTAGTGCCCGTAAAAAAATTCGGCAAATTAACGCTCAATCGTAATGTTGATAATGTTTTTGCTGAAACAGAGCAAGTAGCTTTCCACCCAGGTAATGTCGTATCCGGTATCGACTTCTCCAACGACCCTTTACTACAAGGGAGACTATTTTCTTATTTAGATACACAATTACTTCGCCTTGGTGGACCAAACTTTACAGAAATCCCGATTAATCGCCCACTTTGCCCATTTCATAATAATCAACGTAACGGATTTAGTCGCCAAATGATTAATATTGGAAAAGTGAGCTATCATAAAAACTCGCTTGCAAACAATTCCCCTTCAACAAGTAGTCCAGCTGAAGGAGGCTATGTCCATTATCCAGATAAAGTAGAAGGTCGTGTCATCCAAGGAAGAAGCAAATCATTTAATGATCATTTCTCACAAGCAAGGCTATTCTGGAATAGTATGTCACCACCAGAAAAGCAACATATACTAGATGCCTTTACTTTTGAAGTAGGAAAAGTGGAAAGTAAAAGTGTTAGACAACAAATTGTTAATATGTTTGTCCATGTAGACCAACTTTTAGCTACAACACTTGCAGATCGTCTTGATGTTAATCCTCCAAAAGGAATGCAAGTAAATGTCTCAGCCTCTTCCCCTGCATTAAGTCAAAAAAATACAACATTCGCACCTCAAACGTTACGAGTTGGCATCCTTATCGGCAATCATTTTCATGCAGCTGAATTGAATCAAATGATCAAAACATTTAAGCGTTACGGCGTTCGCTATCATGTTATATCAGAAAAGCTCCGCCCCGTTACAAGTATAGAAGGTACCCCACTACATGTAGATGAAACGTTTTTAACAACAGCTCCTGTCCTCTTTGATTCATTATATGTAGTTGGCGGATCACTTACAGATCAAGAACGTTTTCATAGCGACATGACCAATTATATTCGAGAAGCTTATAAACATTACAAACCAATTGGTATTGCTACAACCGGCACTGAATATTTTAATGCTATTAACGCCCCAAAAGGACCAGGTATCCTTTTTGCTACAGAAAACCCTAATTTTAATGACGATTTCATTAAGAATATAGCGAAACAACGTTTTTGGGATCGAAATATAAATATATAAGCAATAAAAATGCGTAAGCGACCTCGAGGGGCTGGACGCTGGAGCTAGAAAATGCTCCAACTCCAGCAATTTATACTTTCTTATCTTTGAATAAAAGAACCCAAGAATAAAATTCTTGGGTTCTCTTATTTTCCGCTCACATTATAAAATTAAGCTAGTAGTATTAAGCTTACAGCCATGACAGCCATGCCTGCAACCAATCCGTAAATGGACAAATGTGTTTCATCATACTTTTTGGCTGCTGGTAACAATTCATCTAATGATATAAACACCATAATACCTGCTACACCAGCAAAAACGACGCCAAACATAATATCGTTTAAGAACGGCATTAAAATAAAGAAAGCGACGAGTGCTCCAACCGGCTCTGCTAATCCAGATAGCAAAGATAATTTAAATGCTTTCATACGTATACCGGTTGCATAAAAAATGGGTACGGCTACTGCTATCCCTTCAGGAATATTGTGAATCGCTACTGCAATCGCTATGGCAGTCCCCACATTCGGATCTTGAAGTGCTGACATAAACGTAGCAATTCCTTCTGGAAAATTGTGAATCGCAATAGCAAGCGCTGTAAAAGTTCCCATCTTCATTAATTTATTTGCATCTGTAACTTCCTTACTTTCTACAGCATTTACATCTTCTACGGTACGCACTTCATGTGGGTTATTTTTATTTGGAATAAATTTATCGATTAATGCTATCAATAACATTCCACCAAAAAACCCCACAATCGTCATCCAATACCCTTCTTTAGGTCCCAATGCTGTAGTTAAAGAATCTTTCGCTTTAACAAAAATCTCCACTAGTGAAACGTAAATCATGACACCTGCTGAGAACCCTAGCGCTACAGATAAAAATTTCGTATTGGTTCTTGATGTGAAAAAAGCGATTAAACTTCCGACACCAGTAGCAAGCCCTGCAAAAAGTGTTAAACCAAGTGCTAATAGTACATTACCATCCAAAACATTCACCACGTTTCCCTTTATTTCCGAGGCTTTAATAGTAATTTACAAAATACTCCTATAAAGGATTAACACCATTATATGCAAAATGTTTCCTTGTGGCAATTTTTTTTTGTTCAGCAATATTTTATGTCAGAAAGCAACTTCCCTTATTATCTTTGGCTGTGTGTCATTTTAAATCTGCGTTTACGACGTTCATACCAAAAAACACAAATAGCAAACCATGTATAGCCCATGCTCCATCCGGCTAGTACATCTGATGCAAAATGACGACTTTCTGCAATACGAGATAAACCTATTAAACATGCTAATACAAGAGCCACTATCCAAACGAGTAGAATGGTTCTTTGATTTCTTAAAACTTCTGATAATAAATAAGCAATTGTTAGCAAATATAAAATCCCCGTCATCGCGTGACCGGATGGAAAGCTATACGAAGATAATTGGTCTACTATTTCTGGTCTTGGGCGCTCTACCCATTTTTTTAATAACTGATTCAGAACATTCCCTGCAGCGATCGTGAGCAAAACAAATAGCATAGCACGATAATTACGTTCTCGTAACCAAAGCCAAATTAATAATACAAATGCTACGATAACAACAAATATGGGCTCACCAATAGTATGAAAGAAAATAATAAACTGATTATCCTTTAATAGGGTAGCTATTTTTTCATCATAAGCATGAATGAGAGGTGTTGTGTAAGTTATACGAAGAATGATAAAAATACAAAATGTGAATGCAGCTAATAAATACATAATCTTTTTCAAATAACGTCCCGCCTTTAATTTTCTTTCGTTATCTTATCATACTTTCTCACTAAACCAATTTATAAATACGCATAAAATAAAAAAAGCACTCTTTTTGAGCGCTTATTCTACTACTATATAATTAGCATGAGAGGTTTCGATAATATATTCTGGCTGAACAGGCTTACCTTCTTTTAATTTCGCTTTATGACCAGCGATATGTTCAGGGCTCTTCTCCCAATTTTTCCATGCTTCCTCTGATTCCCAGCGGATCATCATCACCACTTCTTCATCACCGCGACGTACTTTTTTTACTAGTATTTCACGACCGATAAAGCCCGGCTGTTGCTCAACTAAAGATGGCCCTTGATCGGGTTTACGCGTGAAGCGATCTAAAATTTTCTCCGCATTCCCTTCAGTTACAACAAAACGTCTCATTTGGACAAACATGATAAGTCCCCCTTTATTTTAAATCCAATTGATTTTATAAAGTGAATCTTCAATCAGTGGGGGGTTTCCCTCATCCCCACTGATTGAAGATTCACCAATCACGTTCAAATCGCCACGTCCTGTGGCTTTCACCTGACTAGAACATCCTGTTCGTCGTCGGGCTTTTACGGGCAGTTGA
>DEQI01000281.1:0-1202 GCA_002360295.1 Planococcaceae bacterium UBA3370 | reverse complement strand
TGCCCGTTAATCTGCGATAAAAGAGTTGCCCTACTTGAGGACAACTCTTTACATCTTATTATTGTAATGCAGTTTTAATTTCGTTAACTTTTTCTAACTCAGAAGTTAAACCGCCACCTGCTAAGTACCAAAGAGCACCGTTTAAATAGATGATTTTGTTGTTTTTAGCAGCGTTTGTTTTGTTAATAATATCGTTATTAAATGCTTCTTGAACATTTGATTCTCCACCAGTAGCAGCCATACGGTCTACTACGAATAAAATATCTGGGTTGATTTCAAGAATTTGCTCATAGCTAATTTGTGCACCGTGAGTAGAATTTTCTAAATCCTCAGAAGCTGCTGGGAATCCGTATACGCTGTGTATGAAACCGAAACGTGAACCAGCACCTGGACCATAAGCAGAGATTTTTTCGTTGTAAAGTGTTACTAAAGCTTTTTCATCTGAAGCACTAGAAATAGCTTTTACTTCTTCAATTGCTTTGTTAATTTCAGCTAATTTAGCATCTACTTCTTCTTGTTTACCGAATAAATCAGCAGCAATTTGTACGGAAGCATTGAATGTGTTCCAGTAATCATCATTTGATGTACCTACAAATACTACTGGAGCGATTTCTTTTAATTGCTCATAAGCGTCTGCTTGACGACCAGAAATGAAAATTACATCTGGATTCATCGCAGCAATATCTTCAAATAATGGCTCTTTTAAACCACCAGCATTTAAGTATTTATCATCCGCGAATTTTGCTAAGTGCTCTGGGAAGTTCCCTTTAGCAACAGCAGTTACTTCTACACCTAAAGCATCTAATGTATCTAAGAAACCATAGTCAAATACCACAATTTTTTCTGGTGCTTTATCAAAAGTTACATCCTCATAACCTTCTACAGTAGATTTAATCGTCATCGGAAATGCTGATTCTTGTCCACTGTTTTCAGCTTGTTCTTGTTCTGTAGAACCCGTTGTTTCTTCTTTCTCTTTTGACCCTTCATTTGAAGAACCACAAGCAGCTAGTACGAATACTAACATTGCAATGATTACAGTAAGTAGTTTCCAGTTTTTCATCTGATAAAACTCTCCTATTCTTTATAATAAATAAGTACTTGATTTCACAATCGTTCGAAATGATTATCATTATCATTTGAACAATTTTTATTATAGTTGCAATGATTCTCATTGTCAACTCATTTTCCATATTTTATTTAAA
>DEQI01000180.1:4071-8741 GCA_002360295.1 Planococcaceae bacterium UBA3370 | reverse complement strand
ATGATGACGAAGCTTGGAATGGATGATTCTCAACCAATTCAATCGAAAATGGTATCAAGAGCTGTAGAATCTGCACAAAAACGTGTAGAGGGGAATAACTTTGATGCCCGTAAACGCTTATTACAATATGATGATGTTCTGCGTCAACAACGTGAAGTGATTTATAAAGAACGCTATGATGTGTTAGAAACAGAAAATATGCGTGATTTAGTAGAATCCATGATTACGCAAGCAATTGAAAATGCTGTTGCCTTGTACACACAAGGCGAGGAACAAGATTGGAATTTAGATTCACTTGAAGATTATATTGCGGCTAACTTATTAGAAGAAGGGGCAATTAAAGCAAGTGATTTACAAGGAAAATCACCAGAGCAAATGGTGGAATTCATTTACGCAGAGGTACAAGCTCGTTACAACGAAAAAGAAGAGCTACTAACACCAGAACGTATGCGTGAGTTTGAAAAAGTAATTTTACTGCGTTCGATCGATACGAAATGGATTGACCATATTGATGCGATGGATCAGCTGCGTCAAGGTATCCATTTACGTGCTTATGGCCAAACAGACCCACTACGCGAATACCAACAGGAAGGATTTGCGATGTTCGAGGATATGGTTGCCGCTGTACGTGAAGACGTGGCGAAATATGCAATGAAAGCCGAAATTCGCAGCAACCTTCAACGTGAAGAAGTAGCAAAAGGACAAGCAGTGAATCCGAAAGAAGAAGCTGCACCAAAGAAAAAAGCACCAATTCGTAAAGCAGAAAACATCGGTCGTAATGACCCATGCCCATGCGGTAGCGGTAAAAAATTCAAAAACTGCCACGGCGTTGGTCAATAGCGCTAGTGTGTAGTAGTTTGGTGGCTAAAGTACTAATTTTGTGAGCTGAGATTAACTGTATGGGTGTTGTTTGTTGCGGTTTGTTCGTTCGCAAGAGTTTGTGTGCGTTCGGATATGGTTATGTTCGTTCACAGGAGTTTTTGTTCGTTCAGGGTAAGGTTGTGTTCGTTCGCAGGAGTTTGTGTGTGTTCGAGGTAAGGTTATGTTCGTTCAAGAATTTACTCTGCTTTAGTGAAGTAACCAGTAAGCATACAATTTGATCAATAACACGGTTCGTCTCACAAAAAGTAACAATAGGGCCAAATGTATCGTGCTCACTTACATTTAACCGAAGCCATTTTCTATGAAATGGCTCGGTTTTATCAATTTCTATATACAATTTCATATTGATGGAGGATTTTTCATGATTGAATTAGCAGAAGTAAGAAATGCATTAGAAACTACAGCCAACAAGTTGGCGGACTTCAGGGGGTCTCTTTGACTTAGAAAATAAAGAGGCACGTATTCAAGAGTTAGACGAAATGATGCTAATGCCGGATTTTTGGAATGATCAGCAAGCGGCACAAGTAGTCATTAATGAAGCAAATGGAATTAAAGCGGTCGTTAATGATTTTAACGATTTACTATCAACACAAGAAAATTTAGAAATGACATTAGAGCTTTTACGGGAGGAGCCTGATGCGGAATTGCAGGAAGAACTCGGATCAGAGCTTATAGATTTCCAAGCGAAAATTTCAGATTTTGAATTACAAATGTTACTTTCTGAACCTTATGATAAAAATAATGCGATATTAGAGCTACATCCTGGAGCTGGTGGTACAGAGTCACAAGATTGGGGCTCTATGTTACTTCGTATGTATACACGATGGGCAGAGAAACGTGGCTTTAAAGTATCAACAATGGATTACTTACCAGGAGATGAAGCAGGAATAAAATCTGTTACTTTATCCATTACTGGACATAATGCATACGGTTATTTAAAAGCGGAGAAAGGTGTACATCGTCTAGTTCGTATTTCGCCGTTCGATTCTTCAGGTCGACGTCATACATCGTTCGTTTCTTGCGAGGTCATGCCAGAATTTAACGAAGATATTGAAATCGAGGTACGTTCAGAAGATTTGAAAATTGATACGTATCGTGCAACAGGTGCAGGTGGTCAGCATATTAATACGACAGACTCTGCTGTTCGTATTACACATACACCAACAGGTACCGTCGTTCAATGTCAAGCAGAGCGTTCGCAAATTAAAAACCGTGAAAAAGCGATGCAAATGTTAAAGGCGAAATTGTATCAGCTTGAAATTGAAAAGCAGCAAGCGCAATTAGATGAAATTCGCGGTGAGCAAAAAGAAATTGGTTGGGGCTCACAAATTCGTTCTTACGTATTCCACCCGTATTCGATGGTAAAGGATCACCGTACAAACGAAGAAACAGGAAATGTTAGTGCTGTAATGGATGGCGATATTGATGCGTTTATTCATGCATACTTACGTTCACGCATTGCTAAATAAATCATGGAATATAAACAAGTCCCTAAAAATTATTTTAGGGGCTTTTTTAAGTTTAACTATCTACTATTTAGTACATTATCAAGAATCGAGGATGAATGTTGAAGGTGAGCCAGCATGACTTCTTGGTGATTAGCATTGAAGGCAAAAGTCATCCGATAACGAAAGCAAAGTATAATGCAAATCTTAATTTCAGAAAAAAGTATAATATTACTATAATAGAATTAAATTGGAACTCATACCCTTTTACTGTATAGTTAGAGTGAATTAAAAAATTATTCGCTAATAATATCAGTTGGAGGGGAAGGTAAATGAAGAGGATTATTTTATCCACTGAGAGTGGGGCAGATTTGTCGAATGATTTAGCCGAAAAACATGAAGTACAAATAGTACCGATGCATGTCGTAATGGATGGTCAGGACTATTTAGATGGCCATTTACCTGTAGATGAAATTTATGAGTATTATGCTCGTACGAAAAAGATACCGACTACATCTGCTACGAATGTCCATGAGTATTCTGAGTTTTTCACAAAGATTAGAAATGATTACCCAGAGAGTATTATTATTCATATTGGTTATACATCAAAGGCATCTGCTTCCTTCCAAAATGCTTTAAATGCAGCTAAAGAGTTTGAAGATCTTTTTTTAATAGATGCTTTAAATGTTACAGGCGGATTAGCAGCAGTTGTGATGTATGCTGTTCATTTACTAGAGGAAAACCCGACGATTGAACCGGCTCATTTAATAGAAAAAATCAAAATTAAAGTACCGAAAGCAAGACTTGCTTTTGTTCCAGGTAGCTTAGATTTTCTAAAAGCTGGTGGACGAGTTAGTAATATAGCCTATCTCGGTGGGGCTTTATTAAAAATAAAACCATGTATCGAGTTAATAGAGGGGAAGCTAGTTTCCACTAAAAAATATCGTGGGAATATGTATGTTGTTGCGGAAAAATTAATGCGTGATTATTTAAATATGTATGATATTAGTAGGCAACAAGTTTATTTTATTTTCTCCATTGGACTTAGTGAAAGTATTAAGCAGCGGATGAATGAAATGGCTAAAGAAAATGGTTTCGAGCAAATAACTTGGATTCAAGCGGGGGCTATGATTTCAACACATTCTGGCCCTGGAGGATTTGGGATTGCCGGTTTAGAGCAGTAAATTTGAGTCGATAGGATCGCACGCAAGATGGCAAAAATGAAATAATAGCTGGAATAGAAAGAAGGAGTTGTCTTGCAATGGTGATATAGACTACTCCTTTTTAACTTATAGAGGATAAATGTTTACAAGTTATTAAAAATAGCGTGTCCATTTAGATGTTAAGTACTTATGTAACATCGCAGAACTAACATATTGTTTAGAAAAGGAAGCGTATTGTATGTCTAAGTTGGATTCAGTGTGATTTTTAAAAGTAACGTTGATTTGGCCTGCGCGGTCTTTGATGTTGATTAAGGAGTTAAAAGTCACCCAACAGTTATAGGGTGATTTAGGAGACATTAAAGGGAACATGATGCAAGGGTTGCCATAGTCCATTGCCACAACAATCGGTAGTTTATGTTTATTATTACCGAAATATTGTTTAGAAATATCGAGTGCGGATTGATAGCTACTACCCATTTGCCTACAAGAGGCGCGGATGATTTTCATTGGACTTTGTGTAACATGAAGGATACCTGTTTTGTCATAAACAACGGTGTGTAATTTTTTTTCATGGCGAAGTGGAATTAGTAAATAAGTAGCATTTGTAATGTGATAAGAGTCTAATTGTTTAATGTTTCGGTTCAAAATATAACCTCCTTCATAATATAAATAGTCAATTTATCCTCTATAACGCCATCATAATACAAATTACGAGTGAATTCAATACTATTTTTAGCGAAAATTCTCATTTGCGAGAATATTATATTAATCAGAAAATATTGCAAATTGATTCTGTCTTTTTTATAATAGAAAAAAGAGCACCGAGGTGATATCGATGGATAAATATTATTCATACACAGATTTTTTACGTGCAGTAGGTCAGCATAATCATAAAAATCAATGTGAGCAGCTGTTGAGTGACATTTATTTAGACTTATTTTTAAACCGGCTTCAACGTTTACACAGAATTGAACAGTTAACTATGCTCATCGATACGTCATTGGATGAAAAAAATGAAGATGCGTTTTATGAATACGCAAGAGAATTACAACAATTACAAGAACAGCCTAATGAAGAGGATGCTTCTTATCTTAACTAACGCCATGTGAATTTTTAATAGGTATCGGAATAGGCAGATAGGGGCCGTGTGAAGTGTTATTTTGTGATGACCCATTTGTTT
>DEQI01000180.1:562-3934 GCA_002360295.1 Planococcaceae bacterium UBA3370 | reverse complement strand
GAATATACGTTCGCTTTTTTGTCGATATTTAGAATGGGGTATGTTAATATAAAACATATAAGGTTTGCAAGAAAGGACGAGCGACGGATGAGTGAAACTTTCGATTTACAGTCAGCCTATAAACCGAGTGGAGATCAGCCAAAAGCGATTGAACAGCTAGTACAAGGGATAAAAGATGGTAAACATCATCAAACATTACTAGGGGCGACTGGGACAGGTAAAACATTTACCATTTCTAATGTAATACAACAAGTAAATAAGCCAACACTTGTGATGGCTCATAATAAAACATTAGCTGGACAGTTATATAGTGAGTTTAAAGAATTTTTCCCAAATAATGCAGTAGAATACTTCGTTAGCTACTATGATTATTATCAGCCGGAAGCATACGTACCACAAACGGATACTTATATCGAAAAAGATTCAAGTATTAATGATGAAATAGATAAGTTACGACATTCTGCAACTTCTGCTTTATTTGAACGAAACGATGTCATCATTATCGCTTCCGTATCCTGTATTTATGGCTTAGGTTCTCCTGAAGAATATCGTGAAATGGTTGTATCGATTCGCACCGGCATGGAAATAGAACGTAATCAGCTCTTACGTCGTTTAGTCGATGTGCAATATGAGCGCAATGATATAAATTTTGTTCGCGGAACATTTCGTGTACGAGGAGATGTCGTAGAAATATTCCCGGCATCCCGAGATGAACGCTGTATTCGTGTTGAATTTTTTGGAGATGAAATTGACCGTATACGGGAGGTAGATGCCCTAACAGGGGAAATATTAGCAGAGCGAGATCATGTAGCGATTTTCCCTGCATCACACTTCGTTACACGTGAAGAAAAGATGATAAAGGCGATCGAAAATATCGAGGTGGAGTTAGAACATCAGCTTGAAAAATTCCGCTCTGAGGATAAATTATTAGAGGCGCAGCGATTAGAGCAACGGACAAATTATGATTTAGAAATGATGAAAGAAATGGGATTCTGCTCAGGTATTGAAAACTATTCTCGTCATTTAACATTACGAGAGTCAGGGGCAACCCCTTACACATTACTGGATTATTTCCCTGATGACTTTTTGTTAGTAGTAGATGAAAGTCACGTAACATTGCCTCAAGTACGCGGCATGTATAACGGGGACCAGGCGCGAAAATCGGTGCTAGTTGATCATGGCTTCAGATTGCCATCTGCATTAGATAATCGCCCATTAAAATTTGAAGAGTTTCAGTCAAAAATTGGGCAAGCTGTATATGTATCAGCTACTCCTGGACCATTTGAGCTAGAACATACGCCAGAAATGGTGGAACAAATTATTCGTCCAACTGGGTTACTTGATCCAACAATTGATGTTCGTCCAATTGAAGGACAAATAGATGACTTAATAGATGAAATTCATGAGCGAATTTTGCGGAATGAACGGGTATTAATTACAACATTAACGAAAAAAATGTCAGAGGATTTATCTGCTTACTTAAAGGAAATGGGATTGAAAGTAGAATATTTACACTCTGAAATAAAAACATTAGAACGTATTGAAATTATTCGAGAACTTCGTAAAGGAACGTACGATGTGCTGATCGGAATTAACCTACTAAGAGAAGGTTTAGATATACCAGAAGTTTCACTCGTAGCTATTTTAGATGCTGATAAGGAAGGCTTTCTACGATCAGAACGCTCCCTTATTCAAACAATTGGGCGGGCAGCGCGAAATGCAAATGGCCATGTCATTATGTACGCAGATAATATGACAGAATCCATGAAGAAAGCAATCGAAGAAACGAAGCGCCGTCGTTCCATTCAAATGGCATATAATGAAGAGCATGGTATTACGCCAAAAACGATTATTAAGAAAATACCAGACGTTATTCGAGCGACACAAGCCGCTGAAGAGGAAGAAAGTTATGTTACAAAAGTAACGAAAGGGAAAAAACTAACGAAGGCTGAATTAGACAAGTTAATTGCATCGTTAGAACAAGAAATGAAGGAAGCAGCAAAAGCACTTGATTTTGAACGTGCTGCAGAGCTTCGTGATACTGTCTTTGAGTTAAAAGCAGAAAGGTAGAGGGAATGTGAAAAATACCGAAATAGTGGTGCAAGGCGCACGAGCACATAATTTAAAAAATATAAATGTAACAATTCCCCGAGATCAGCTAGTCGTCTTAACAGGGTTATCTGGTTCTGGGAAGTCTTCACTTGCTTTTGATACAATTTACGCAGAAGGACAACGACGTTATGTGGAGTCTTTATCTGCCTATGCTCGTCAGTTTTTAGGTCAAATGGACAAGCCAGATGTAGACACAATTGAAGGTTTATCTCCTGCTATTTCGATTGATCAAAAAACAACGAGTCGGAATCCACGGTCAACGGTAGGAACAGTAACGGAAATATACGATTACTTACGTCTATTATTCGCTCGGGTAGGGAAGCCAATTTGTCCGAAACATGGTATTGAAATAACATCGCAAACTATTGAACAAATGGTCGACCGTTTACTTGAGTATCCAGAGAGAACGAAAATGCAACTGCTTGCCCCGATGATTGAAGGGCGAAAAGGAACACATGTAAAGCTTTTAGAAGACTTAAAAAAACAAGGATATGTGCGTGTTCGAATAGATGGTGAGCTACGCGATTTAGATGACAATATTGAGCTTGATAAAAATAAAAAGCATACGATTGAAGTTGTAGTCGACCGAATTGTAGTGAAAGAAGGCATTGCCGCACGTTTAAGTGACTCTCTTGAGTCGGCGTTACGTTTAGCGGAAGGTCGTGTTCTAGTTGATGTAATGGAGCATGAAGAATTATTATTTAGCGAGCATCATGCTTGTCCACAATGTGGATTTTCAATTGGAGAGCTAGAGCCACGGATGTTTTCTTTCAACAGTCCATTTGGTGCTTGCCCGTCTTGTGATGGATTAGGTGCAAAGCTGGAGGTGGATTTAGAGTTAGTCATCCCAGATTGGGAATTAACATTGTTAGAAAATGCGATTGCTCCTTGGGAATCTGTTAGCTCACAATATTATCCGCAATTGTTAAAGGCGGTATGTGATCATTACAATATTCCGATGGATGTACCAGTGAAAGATCTACCGAAAGCACAGCTAGATAAAATTTTAAATGGCTCTGGTAAAGATCAAATTCAATTTGATTATGAAAATGAGTTCGGTAATAAAAGAAGTCAAAAGATACAATTTGAAGGTGTATTGAAAAATATTGAACGCCGTTACCGAGAAACATCCTCTGACTATATTCGAGAACAAATGGAAAAATATATGGCAGAGCAGCCATGTCCCGCTTGTGATGGATATCGTTTAAAGACTGAAACATTAGCCGTTAAAATAGCTGGCAAACATATTGGACAAGTAAC
>DEQI01000180.1:0-459 GCA_002360295.1 Planococcaceae bacterium UBA3370 | reverse complement strand
TTTTTAGTAAATGTCGGCTTAGATTACTTAACATTATCACGCGCTGCAGGTACTTTATCAGGTGGAGAAGCCCAGCGTATTCGCTTAGCGACACAAATTGGCTCACGTTTAACGGGTGTGCTTTATATATTAGATGAACCTTCTATCGGTCTTCATCAGCGTGACAATGATCGTTTGATTACTACCTTGCAAAGTATGCGTGATTTAGGGAATACGTTAATAGTAGTTGAACATGATGAAGATACGATGCTCGCTGCCGATTATTTAATCGATGTTGGACCAGGAGCTGGCGTACATGGAGGACAAATTGTTGCACAAGGGACACCAGCGGAAGTCATGAAAAATGACGCTTCGATAACAGGGCAATATTTGAGTGGGAAGAAATTCATTCCGTTACCTATTGAACGTCGTAAGCCAGATGGTCGTAAACTGACGATTAAAGGTGCGACAGAAAATAAT
>DEQI01000152.1:574-11148 GCA_002360295.1 Planococcaceae bacterium UBA3370 | reverse complement strand
AAGATGATGGAATGGCATTTAAAATGAAACTAGATGGTAAAGTAGTAGAATTCTTCATCCCGATTTTAGGAGAACACCATGTTTATAATGCATTAAACGCAGTGGCCATTGCACATTATTTAGGATTCTCTGCTGAGGATATTAAAAAAGGACTCGTATTCAAAAAACCACCACGGAGACTCACTATTTATCGTTGTAATCAAAACATTACGTTGATTGACGATACAGTTCATTCACATCCACAGGGAGTAAAGGCAGCGCTTGATGTTTTAACATCGATTAGTAAAAAACGTAAAGTGGCCATTATTGGGCAAATGAGGGAGCTTGGCGATTTACGTGAGGCAGAGTATAAAAAAGTGGGCGAATATGTAACGGTTCAAGGCATTGATATTTTTATTACGTACGGTTTTAGAACAGAAGAAATGAATGAGGCAGCGAAACAAAAAGGGTTTAATGAAAAAAATATGTACCATTTTACGAATAAAGAAAAGCTTCATGCTTTGCTAGAAAAGCTCATTAAAAGAGGAGATACGATTCTCGTAAAAGGCGCAAGTAAAACAAATATGTTTGAAACCGTGCAGTTTATAGCAAAACGGTTTGATGGAAAATAGACAAAACGGGAGCGTCATTGTGGACACTCCCGTTTTATTATTTTGATAAAAGAAAGTAATATTGTCTATCTCGAGCGCCAAGCCCTTAAACGAAAGCGATAAGCTGCTTTCGCTTGAGAGCCATCCAACTCTTGTGCTTTTCTATTATTTATCTACTTTTAAATGGAACTTGATCTCCTTTGCCCCTGTAATAGCATTATGTTTGGCTTCATATTTTGTAGCCCCTGTAGCTATTACATAGGCATATCGGTGTCCCATCGAAAGAGGTGGTATTAATAATGTCCCTTTTTTCGGTTTAATATACACATCGACTACCCCAGGGGAATGACTAGCTCTATTTTTGCCAGTCACTTTTTCAAGAATCCCTTTTCGCCCAAGGACTATATATTTGGTGAAAACGAAATTTTTATATTTGGGTGTAATATCAGGTTTTTGACCTAAAAAAAGCTTCAGTGTCTCCTCAACTAAACTGAAACCGAAAGCTGCATGAATCATTTTGTTCATAGCGCCACCTGATATACGAGGGTTAATTTCAATTAGCTTCCACCCAGCTTTTGTTAAACGAAGCTCTAAATGCATAGCTCCATTTTTTATATCAAAGGCAGTCACGATTGATTTTACGATTTCTTGTAATTTTTCGAGCATTTTGCTAGGTACACTCGCTAGCACACTATAACCTGTAATAATAAATCGTTTACCATGGGTAATTTCTTGCTCCATTACACCGATTATATGTGGTTGTTTATTATATATAATCGTTTCTACTAAATATTGTGGCCCATCTAGATATTCCTCAAGCATAACCGTATCTTTGGGGTATTTTTCTCGTAAATATAGAATATGTTTTTCTACTTGTTTTTTATTATTAGCAAGTAACACATCTTTTGAGCCTGTTGATTTAGGTGATTTAATAATAACAGGATACCCCATTTTAATTGCTGAAATAGGATCTCCATCATTTAATACTAAAAATTTAGGAGTAAACGGGTAGTCTTTTAGAAAATTTCTCGTTTCTTCCTTATCCTCCATTGCTTTTATGGCCGCTGAATTCGTGTAATTATGACAAAATTCATCACAAAGAATAGAAGCAGTATGAACATACGGATCAACAAAGCTAACAATTGTCACAATCTCAAAACTACTTTTTATAAGCTGATTAATCGCATGTTTCATTGAAGTCATTTTTGTAATATCAACATAAACCATTTTATGAACATCTGGATAAGCTTCTCTTTGTTGTAATTGTTTTTCATTATTCGTGAATAGAACAGTAAAATAGCCTAATTTCTCAGCAGCTTTAATGGCATCTCGGCTTGAACCTGTTTTGTTAGTACCTATAAAGAGAATGGTCTTCAATTTTTTCACTCCTTACTATTTCTGTCGTATTATAGATATCTTTCTATATGTATGAACCGTAAAAAGGTTGGATTGGTTAAGTATCACGTACTGACTAAACATTCATCCAATCAACTTTTTTGAATGGACATAAGATAGAGAATGAGGGAGGAGGGACATAATATGAAACATACTACCGTTTCAGAAGTATTAAAAATTATTAAAGGGGAACTTTTGCAAGGTAATCATGATACAACGATTAAATTTGGCGCATATAGATTAAAACAAGTTAAACATCCCAATACAATTCTTTTTATGAATACCCGAATCATTAATTGGTCAACTATCATGAATCATTTTCCGCTTATTTTAGTATCAGAGTGGCAGTATAAAAAAAATGAAGTACCAGTTGGTGTAATCCTCATAAAAGTGAGTAATTTGGATGAAGCTTACTGGCATTTTGTTGAGCGTTATCGAAATCAATTTCAAATCCCTGTTGTTGCAATTACAGGTACATCTGGTAAAACCACGACAAAGGAAATGATCAAACATATTTTATTAGCAGATCGCCAAGTAGTCGCAACAACATTAAGTAATAATTCAAGAACAGAGACATTGCAAAACTTATTGAAAATGAACCATCAGACGGAAGCCGGTGTATTTGAAACTGCAGTAGGTTCACCGGGAGATGTATTATTGGCAGGTCGTTATTATAAGCCGACAATTGGCATCATAACGAATATTGGATCACATCATTTAAATTATTGCAAAACGCAGGAAGCTTATATAAATGCAAAAGCAGAAATGCTACAAATATTGGATAAAGGTACGCTAATAATCAATGGTGATGACCTGAATATTCTGAAAATAGACACGAATTATTTCCCGGGCAAAATTATCCGTTTTGGAAAGCAAAATAGTCACTATCGGATGAGTGATATAAAATATGGTAAACATGGCATGCAATTTACTGTTCATCATGCTCAAAAGCAATATCAAGCATTTGTCCCTGGCTACGGAGAACATCAAGTATATAATGCGGTAGCTGCACTAGCAGCCGTACATGAAATGGGCATCCCTTTAGTAGAAGCGATTAATCGTTTAAAAACGTATCGTCCACTAAATAAACAACTTCAATTTTTCAAAAGCGTGAATGATGCTGTTTTGATAGATGATACATGGAGTATCACGACAACTTCGTTAGATGCTGCATTAGAAGTACTAAATGCCATTGGAAAAGGTAAGAAAAAAATCGCTATTATTGGAACAATAACAGATCTTGGCTCATGGGGATATGTCATTCATGAGCAAGCAGGTGAAATTATAAATAAGCATGGGGTTAATATACTAATTACAGTGGGAGAGCATGCAGCGATTATGGCTGATAAAGTGCGCGCATTAGGGTTAAATGCACAAATATATAATTTCAGAAATAATCTCTTTGTTTATGAATTAGTAGAAAAATTGGCTGATTCGGAAACGGTTATATTAATTAAAGGGGATATGTATAGCGAAACCATTCATGAATTAGCAGCCCATTTGAAAATGAAAACACCACCAAAATAAGCATTGGTGGTGTTCACTTATTATAGAGGATTTTCATCCATTTCATCAGATAACTCACTTATTTTTTGATCCAATTCTTGTAGTATTTTCATTTTTTCATCTAATTGCTGTTCGAAATCCAGAGATTGAGATAATATTTTTTGTATTTTCACTTTTAAATGAGAAAATGTTTCTAAATCAAAATGCGTGTGAGAATTGCCATTCGAAACGATTTTCTCTAGGTATAACTCCTGTTGTTGTTGATATTTTAAGATCTCTTTTATAAGGGGTTTCGTTTCGTTCGTTTTTTCGTTGATCAATTGATCGACAGCATGAATGCTCTTTTGTTCTAATGTTTCGTTTATCAGATGTAATTGTTGCAGCAATTGATAGGTAAAGTCATGGAATTGAAGTTCTAACTTTTCAATGGCTTTCATTGTGTTAGTTTCATTCATTTTTTGATTGTTTAGGATAATAGTAGATAGTTCAGTTTGAATAGTATATAAAGACTCCTTTATATGTTTATTCGCTATGATTAATTCTTCATTTTCTCTTTGTAAAGCCTCTATTGTTTCAAGTTGTTTTATTTGCTGCTTTTCCAATAAGTTGTTGATTTCTTGCTCATCTTTTTTTGTTTTTTCAAGCTGAACTTTTAAGTCGTGATGTTCCCTTGAAAGTTCTTGCATAGCACTTTTTAAATAGGCATTTTCTTGCTCAAGACTGATAGTTAGTGAATAATAATCGCTTTCTTCATGTTTTTTTACTTCATTTTGATATTTCATTAACTCTGATTTTAAAAAAATAATGTTTTGTTGCATTTGGAAGTAGTCTTTATTTTTTACGCTATCATTATCCACAAAAAATCTCCTTTCATGTAAGATTTTTTAGCATGGCTAGTATTTCTTCATATTCTTCTTTATTTTGATTCATTAATTGTTGAAGTTGTAATCGAACTTGCGACTCATCTAATTCTCCTAAGCTTTGTTGTTTCTTATTTGTCGTGCCCGATAATATATAATTAATCAGTCTATTTAATGTGCTTTTTTCAAGGAAAACAAAACTATTATTAGACTCCCTGTTTGATTCTTTTAGCTGGGCAAGGTGCTCATTTAAATAATCATGTAATAGACGTTTCATCAACAATTCTAGCTCTTTTTCATTCGTTATATCCATGCTCATCTCCTAACGAATTATTCATTCCACTAAGACTAATCGGGTTAACAACTTCAATTCCTTCAGGTATTTCATCACAATACGTAATCCCTGAAATGATGCCACTATAAGATGGATGATTAGGCCATGAAATTTGGAAGTTTGAAAAAGAAATCGTGTCATTGGGCATTATTGATATTTGTTCAATAGGTTTTAGCCAAAACTCACTTTTATTTTTAGTATCATTTATCCGTTCCCAAATAATTGTATCATTGCTATTTGGCTTCATTTGTCCATATACATATTTCCCTGAAAATGAAAAAGGGGAACCTTCAGGAAGTTTAATACAAATAGATGGGTTTGTAATAAGCTGATTGCCTGTATTTCGAATATGATAGGAGCCTAAGCATAGGCTTTCTTGTTCAATAGGATGTGAAATATTAATGGAAGTAGTAAAGTAACTGATTAGAGTTTTGTTAATTACTATAGGTATTTGCTCAATCCTCTTTTTAATTTCATCAACATAGTGTTTCGTTTGATGCGCTAAGCTTTTTATAATCTCCTCTATGTCATCCTTTTGATGAGTCAATGTATCGCCTCCAATTGAATATACAAGGGCATGAAGGGCCACTATGTATAAATATGTAAAAAAATAAAGAGAGGGGGCACCCTCTCTTTATCGTATGATGTTCTTTTAGTAGATAGCACTATCAAGAATGACTAGGGAAAATACCCGAGCAATTTCTTGGGCGATTTGCCGTACCACAAGAAGTTACGATTTCATCTCGTGGTTCACAGTATTCAGCTAAAAATTCAACTGTTACTGGGAATGTAGACTGGATGCTTTGGCAAACTGTTACTACAATACGTAAATCAGAGAATGATAATTTATCATCATGTCTGTGAATTTCTCCAGTGGAAGCAACAAAACAATCTAAATTTGTATAAGTTACTTCTATTTCAGTGCCTCGAGGTGCACATAAAATCACTTGCTCGTTACGTGAAACATGGATTTCTTCACTTTTTAGGACAGTTCCATTTGCTAATGTGACGAATACTGTCACTAAGAATTTCTTTTGAAGCGTGATTTGTTGCAGAGTAACAGATCTACCATCAATCGTAAAATGACGATCTTCGCGGTGTAAAACAACTACTGGAAAATGTGGATCAGGTACAACTTTACATGTAACAACAGCATTGTGTGTATTTACGTGCTCCGGTAAGCATGGGAAATGAATGTGGTTTTTAGAAAATTCGAATGATAATTCTTTTACTATCCAATCAAATACTTTATCGACATTAATACAAATACGTTCCCGTGCTTGTGATTGCATAATCTCTTGCATATAAATTGACACCTCCATTTAAAATTTTACTTTCGTTTGTATCATATGTCTTACAAACATTAGTGCATAGGCTTTTAAATTGTTCTAAACAAGATAATTAAAATAATATTTTTATTGTATAGTTACCTAATAAAAATTGATTATTTTACCTATTTGGAACATAACTTAATAATATTAAATAAAATAGGTATGAGCTGGAAGGAGTGAAATAGGATGAAGGATTCCATGTTAAACACACAAAAAATAAAATCTTTGCAACAGAAAGTGGCTTCATATCAAGCTGCATTAGTTACTTTAAAAAATGGACATACAACTGAAGCATTATTACGGATGCAAAGTGAATTAGATGACTTGAAAATACAAGTTTCACAATGTGAAATCTTAAAGGAAAATGGTGATTCTACCCAACAAAATAATAGATATGGAATAGATGTAATGAAGCAGCTTAAATGTATTAAAATATCTATAGAGGATATGAATGCAGAAATATCAACTATTCTGAATCAATTATCGCAGAGCAAAGCAACTAGTTTAGCCCGACAAAGTGGCGAAACTATTCCTCATACTCAAAAGTCTATAGAGGAAAGTAAGAAGTCTGCTCATTTTGAAAATCGGCCTACTAATATACCCACGTTTAATGACTTACAGCGAATAGCTGGTAAAACGTTTATCTCAAATGATACACCGCAAAATAAACCACTTCCTTTACAACAAAATAACGAAGAAATCATGCTGCTAGATAAACATTTTAATGAACAATATTTCCGAGGAACTGAAACATTTCCTAATCACATTTATAACATTCTTTATAAAAACAAGGAGAAGAAACCGGCCATGCGCTTTAAAAATGTCGTTGAAAAAGAGGAAGATCTAATAGAAAAGGAGGGGAATGCTGTAACCGCAATTGAGGAAAGTAGCGAAAAACAAGATAGCCCATTATCACATATAATTGAATCTTCTATTAATGATTTTTCAACTAATAAAGACGACATAGGATCAACTCAAGTAACAGAAAAAAGTGAAATAAATGAGCAACAATTATCTTCAGAGCAAAAGAAAGAAAAATCGAATTCGATATTTAATATTTTTAAAAAGTGGAGTAAATTTGATGGGTCATAACTAATTAAGTATTAGAATATGGTTGCACTGTGTAGTAGGCTTAGTTCAATATCATCAACCACTTTCCAAGTAGGCGAGAGTGGTATTTTTTTGCCTATAAAAATGGAATACACTATGAAACATTCATAGTTCAAATATATTGTACATTTGTACTCGTTATGGCAAAATCCTATGTTATTTAGATAAATAAACTCTCATTTCGTAGTTAATAGCCCTTCAATTCGTTTGAAGATTGAATAATCTAAAGACGAAAGGGGGTGCAAAAAAATGTGTAGTTTTCACCACGGATGTGGCTGTGATTCATTTTGTCGTTGCCACACTAGACGTTGTGTTAATGTAGGTCCTTTTAAGGCAGTTGATATTCATTGTATGCCTACCATGTCACCAAGGTCTTCGCATCACCATTGCCATTCTCACTGTCACTGCCATTCGCATCATCATTGTCACTGTAGAGGTAGACATAAACACGATGCATACTCTGGGGATGTAGAATAGTGGGCGTAAGTAATTTAGTCGGTTGAAGATGGAATGAGAATTAGGCGTATTTGCTATTTCTTTGTTACCAGTACAAAGAAAAGTAGTTTAGGCAGTTAGAGTATTTATATAGTAAATAGTTTAAAATAGGCTCATATATAGTTGAAAACTACCTCACACCTTTTAAATAATTATGAATCGGAAATCAAAAAAACTCCTCTAATCATTTCAAAATAGTTGCCGGCTAATTGTTCTCACAGGGACAACTAGCCGTCTTTAGTTTTATCCATTAAACCCAAACGACAAATAGAAAAAGTGCATACGATACAATGGAGGGAGGAATATACTTGCGACCAATACTTGTAAGCGAACTACAACAAATACTTAGGGCTCAAGTAATAAACGGCCCGACTACCTTTTTTGTGAAACAGGCGATAAATTATTTACGACATGACCTAACTCAACCTAATTCACTGGTTTTTATTAGTAAAGGAGATCGTATCGATTGGATAGAGTTAAATAAAATATCTCCCATTGCCATCGTTTCTGATAAAAGTAAAGAAGAACTTCAGCGTGCTCGAAGCTCAACCACAGTATTACACGTGAAAAATGTGATGCAAGCTTTTTGGATGTTCGTTCAACATTATAGAGAGCTATTTAACATTCCAGTTGTTGCATTAACAGGAACTTGTGGAAAGACAACTACAAAAGAGATGATTCGGCATATTTTATCAAAAGATTGGCCAGTACAAGCAACGATAAGTAGCATTAACGAACCAAGACAGTCCCTTCCGTATTTAACGGGGATAGAAAATCATACGAAGGCTGCTATTTTTGAATTAGGACTAGGGAACTCTGGTAATATCGCTCATCAATGTATGATTTATCAACCTACAATTGGCATCATTACGAATATTGGTGTTCATCATTTAGATGGTTGTAAAAATTTAGAAGGGTATATTAAGGCGAAATCAGAAATTATAGATGGTATTCGTGAAGGCGGAACGTTAATCATTAACGCAGATGATGAAAATACGAAAAAAATACCACTTCAACAGTTTAAAGGGAAAATTGTTAGGTTTGGTTTCCAGGAGGATGCTGATTATAAAGCGAGCAAAATTCAATATTCAGCAGGCGGTATGAAATTTATATTGCATAAAAATAAAGAGCGCTATAATGTTTTTATTCCTGGTTATGGGGATCACCAAGTTTATAATGCATTGGCAGCTTTAGCTGCAGTAAATGAAATGGGAGTCAGTATTCAAAAAGCGATATTGCGATTAAGATCTTTTAAAAATATGGAACGTCATTTGGAGTTTTCAAAAGGATTAGGGAATAGCACAATAATTGATGATACATGGACAAATAACCCGACCTCCATTGAAGCAGCATTAAAAGTTTTAAGTTCAGTAGGTAAAGATAAAAAACAAATTGTTATTCTTGGAGATATTAAACGTTTAGGGAACTTTGAACAAAAATATCATCGTGAAATCGGATCACTTGTAGCGAAGCAAAATATAAGTATCCTTATTACGATAGGGAGTAGGGCAGAGGACATTGGTAAGCAGGCGTTGCGAGATAAAATTAAAGCTGAAGTTCATATGTTTAAAGATGTTACGGGAGTAATAGAATTGCTACAGCCAAAATTAAACGATCAATGTATGGTATTAATAAAAGGCCCCATGTCAAGTAAAGCTATGATAGAGTTCGCGCGCCAATTAAAAACAGGTAATAAATAATATACAGAATAATAACTTAGTATAGAGAAAAACCGTGAGAGCCTATTCACAAGCTCACACGGTTTTTTGAATACCAAGAAATAGTTTAACTTATCGTGACATCTATATCATGTAGCATGAAAGCTCTATTTTAGACCATTCTATAAAACTCGACGTGCTTTTACATAATTTTTAGTTGTCCATGTAGAGTTAATATTTTCTTTTACTACACCGTTTGTCGACATCATAATGTACTGATTACCGCCAATGTATATACCAACATTTACAATCTTTTGTCGATCGTTATTATTGGATAAGTACAGAAGATCACCTTTTTGAAGATTTGCCTTTTGTACGGCTGTACCAACTGTAGCTTGGCGGCTAGCAAGCTTGTCCTTTAAATCAATGCCGTTCTGTTTAAAGACATAATAAGAGAAGCCACCACTCGTAAACGTAAGAGTGCTTTCATTATATCCATAGCCAAATTTTGCTTTTGACATTAAGTTTGTTGCAGTTGTGACAATTTTATTAGCTGCCGCTGTGTTAGTGCTAGAACCAGAATTAGACCCAGTACTAGAATCAGAACCAGTACCAGTACTATTTCCTGTAATGACACGTTTTGCCGTAATATAATGCTCTTTATAATAATCTACTAATAATACACGTGTCATAACACCACTTGAATTTGGAATAATAACACGGTGATCACCTGCATAAATCCCTACAAGTGAAGGAGTTGAAGACCCAGTTGAGCTATTAAAGAATACTAAATCACCTTTCTTTAAGTTAGCTTTAGATACAGTAGTTCCTAGCTTCATTAATGAGCTTAAATTCGTATTTGTTGCATTTAATTTAACACCACTAAGGTTATATATATAATCGACAAACCCACCAGCTGTAAAGCGTAATTGTGAAGCATTATTCGTAGAGCCAATTGTTACTTTGTTTTTATATTTAATGGCGTTTTCTACGATTTTATCACCTGTAGTTGCAGGATTTGCAGATAATAAAGATGGTAAAACGCGACGTGCACCATAATAATTTTCAGTGTAATATGGTTTGCTATTCATATCAGAAATAACGATATTTTGCTTAGAGTCTGCCATGTGAAGTAGTTTATTATCACCGATGTAAATACCTACATGGTCAGGATCTGTACCTGTTGTTTTACTTTTGAAAAATACTAGATCCCCTTTTTGTAAATTGCTTTTTGAAACTGCTGTACCTTGTTGATACATATAGTTTTCATTATACGTACCTAAATCTACACCGTT
>DEQI01000152.1:0-406 GCA_002360295.1 Planococcaceae bacterium UBA3370 | reverse complement strand
ATTGGTTGAACCTCTGTTGGTAATACTGCAAATGAACTGCAGCTAAGAGCAAGTGCGATAGATGTTGTAATTAATTGTTTTTTCATGTTGTACCTCCTAGTGTTTCGTTCGAAAACGATTTTAGCACGTAAAAATAGGGCACTTTGGAGGTAACTTTAACCAACAGGAAATGTAACAAATTAAAACCGTTGCTATGAGTGAACTGAGGAGGTCTATTTACAGTTATGTAACAAATATTACAGCAGTAAAAACGGGTAATTTTGCATGAAAAATATGCTATGTCAACTAATATATAGGTTCATACCTATAGTCCGTGTTGCTCTATTTGCACCTCACATCGAGCGGACGAGCATATAGAGTACGGCTTCAGTCTCCTTGGCTCCACACGATGTTGGTCACGAAGGCG
>DEQI01000347.1:5004-9554 GCA_002360295.1 Planococcaceae bacterium UBA3370 | reverse complement strand
TGAATCAGTACCTAGTATGTTTGAGTATACAAGTAAATAGTCCCTCAAAGAACATCCAGCCTCGGTTGGGTGTTCCATTGAGTGACTAATTCGCTACATATTTTCGATATGTACAACAAGAGCCTCAAAAACTTTTCAATAAACAGTATATACAACATAGGAGGGCCCCATGATCAGCTTCAAAAAGAAATCGCATCTATCCATTGAAATTACTGATTTTGTATTGCGTGCGCTTGTCACAAAAGGGCATAACGCGGCACAATGGGTAGTCCATGAAATTCCTTTAGCCAAAGGGATTGTAGAAGATGCAACAATAATGGATGAAATGGCGCTGTTTCATATATTAAAAGAAAATATTGCAAAACTAGGTGGTAAACGGCAATCTGTTCGGATGTTTGTACCGGATACTTCGGTGCTTTTAAAAAACTTTGAGCACCCAACTACTATTGAAAGTGAAAAACTAAAAGAATATGTTCAAATGGAATTAGGAAGGAGCATTCACTTACCATTTCAGGATCCTCTTATCGATGTGTATGATCCTATTCCAGAGGATGGACAGGCCACATTATTTGCGACTCCTCCTGAAGAAGTAGAGAAATTGATGGGCTTGTTATTAGATGTCCAATTGAACCCGGAAGTAGCTGATATTCGAGCACTTTGTAATTTACGTTTACTAGAACAGTTAAATAAAATAACAGCACAAAAAACGTATATGATTGCAGATTGGTCTATTAACGAGTTGTCTATTTGCATCTATTCAAAAGGACAAGTTGAGTTTTTACGTTATCAAACAATATATACAGATTTATCAAAATGGCGTGAAAATGTTACCGAAAGCGAAGTATCATTCACTTATAATGGAGATATAAATGAATACTATACAGTTTTAGCAGACCTAGTATTAGAAATAGATCGTATCATGAATTTCTTCAAGTTCTCATTGCATAAAGGAGAAAAATCAGTGGATGAGCTTATTATTATGGGGGATAATCCTTTACTAAATGTTATTGGTCAATTTTTAAGTGATAATATACAAACAACTATCACTATTATTGATGATGAGGTCATTTCTGCTGCGTACCCTCAATTTAAAGCGAAACATGCGGCTTTAATAGGGTTGGCGCTAAAGGAGGTTGCTGTATGATACCGGATATAAATCTCCTTCCTAAAATAGATAAAAGTGATTCTAAATCCAAAATAGTATATGGAATAATTAGTGCTATTACATTGCTAGTATTAGCTTTTTTTGCATGGCAATATTTTGATACAAATAATAAGATGAATAGTCTTACAACAAAGCAACAATCGCTTCAAAATGACAAGCAACAGTTGCAAATAGAATTCGATGCACTTGCTAGCGTAAGTACAAGCTCATTTGTTAATTCTGTGGCTTTTGTAGAGCGTGTGTCCTACCCAGTGACGCCTATTTTAGATGAAACACAGCGCCTGCTACCTAATCATTCTTATTTAAGGGATTATCAATTTGAAGAAAAATCGACAACTATTTTAGTTGATTTTGAAACATTAACTGACGTGTCTTCTTATGTTAAACGTCTTGAGCAAAGTGAGTATTTTGATGATGTACAAATAGGAGAATTAGCTAATTTTGATATTAATCCTAATAAAGCTATAGACGAAACAAATGATGAAACATTTAATGAAATTCCGCGTTATTCAGTAGAAATAACATTATTATTGGATGAAATCTATTTAGCTACTGGAGGTATAAATGAATGAATCGAGTCTCAAGTAGTAAAAATTCCACGGTATTAGTTATAATACTTATTGCTGTAGTGCTCTTTGCTATTTACTATTATGTTGTGAAACCAAAAAAAGATGAAGTAGCAGCAATGGAAAACACTGTAGTCAATTTACAGTCTGAAATTACAGAATTAGAAGCCAATATTGTTAGCACAAAAGTCAAGCTGGAAGATAAAACAAGCAATGACTTTGCGCTTCGTAAAAAAGTTCCACAAAGTCGTAATATGATGGAGCTATTACAAAGTATAGAAGAAGTAGAGTTTATTTCGGAATCTCGAATTCTTTCGATTAGTTTTAATAACTACGATACGCTAGTAGCTGAATCAGAATTACAAGACCCAAATGAACCTGATTCGAGTGAGGATGAAGGATCTGCGAGTGAACTACAAACGGAAACGGAGAACATGCCTGTTTCTACTATTGCTAAAGAATCATTACCTGCTGAGCTAAAAATGGTGACGTTTAGTATGGAAATAGAATCTCCAAATAAGTCCAAGTTGGAACAATTTATAAAAGAAATAGAAGCATTAGAGCGAGTAATGCATGTAGATAACATAGAATTTTCACTGCCTGGTGAGGAAAATGAAATTGCAGAAGACAGTTCAGAGGTAGTTTCTGCTACAATACAAGTAACGACATTTTATTATGATGGAAAATAAAGAGGGAAATAGAATAGGAGGGGTGTTTGAGAATGATCATAATAAATACAATATTTGCTTTTATTTTTGGTCTCGTGTTCGGTTCATTTTTTAATGTTGTAGGATTACGTGTACCTAAAAAGGAATCAATCATCTCTCCTCCTTCCCATTGTACTAATTGTAGTAAACGGTTAGGTGTACTAGATTTGATTCCTGTTATTTCTTACTTATTATTGCGCGGGAAATGTCGAAATTGTAAAGCAAACATTTCGCCAATTTATTTAATAACAGAATTAGTAACAGGATTATTATTTGCATTCGCCTATTGGACAATTGGTTTTCAATTTGAACTTGTTATTGCTATTTTATTCATTTCGCTTTTAGTTATCATTACCGTATCAGATATTGCGTATATGTTAATTCCAAATAAAATTTTATTGTTCTTTGCTCCATTGCTACTAGTTGGGCGTATCGTAGTGCCATTAGAGCCTTGGTGGGATAGTGTAATAGGGGCGGTTGTTGGTTTCGGTATTTTGCTCTTTATTGCCATCCTTTCGAAAGGTGGAATGGGCGGAGGAGACATTAAATTATTTTTTGTCATTGGTATTGTACTCGGAACAGTCCATACATTACTCACATTATTTGTTGCTTCAGTAATTGGAATGATGATCGGAGTCATTATTTTAAAACTACGAGGCCAAGGTCGAAAAACGCCCATCCCATTTGGTCCTTCTATTGCATTAGCAGCAATAATTGTTTATTTTTTCGGAAATAACATAATCGATTTATATATGGATTTGTTTTAAAAGGGACGTTCAAAGTAAAGGTTGAACGTCCTTTCTTTTTGTTATAATTAATTGAAAATTTAAATTAAACTAATAATTATTACTTGTTATAATAAATGGTATATTTGGTAAAGTAAGGTTCTTCACCTGAAGTCGCAGTTGTTCTATTTATTCTAACATTTATCAAGGGCATGGATTCAGTCTCCTCGGTCACTCAAAGAATAGTAT
This sequence comes from Planococcaceae bacterium UBA3370, assembly GCA_002360295.1. Taxonomy (GTDB): domain Bacteria; phylum Bacillota; class Bacilli; order Bacillales_A; family Planococcaceae; genus Metasolibacillus. The sequence goes on along the minus strand of DEQI01000347.1, from coordinate 6,142 downwards.
ATTGGAGGAACGGAAATCACCCCAGGAAATGGTGAAGAGCCAAATAAATAAAGTAAATGGAGGGTGTTTATGAAACCGATTATTGGATTAACGATGCATACAGGAGATGAAAAGCTAGAAATAAATGACACCTATATAAATTCGGTTATATTAGCAGGAGGAATTCCTTTATGTATACCTCATTTAGTAGATAATGATGTCGATACCATTTTAAATAAAGTAGATGGGCTAATACTAATAGGTGGACATGATGTTAATCCGATAATTTTTGGACAGGAACCTCATAGAAAATTAGGAGCCTTTCATACGCGTCGGGATACGAGTGATTTACAGCTTCTGCATGCGGCATTTAAGCGAAAAATGCCGATTTTAGGGATATGCCGTGGTCACCAAGTACTGAATGTTGCTTTTGGCGGAACGTTGATACAAGATATTGACTCTCAATGGGAACAACCTATTGCACATAGTCAAGCTTCACTTCGTCATGAAGTAACACATTCAATAAAAATTACTGGAGAAAAATTAACTGCGATTTTTGGGAGTGATACCATTCGAACGAATTCATTCCACCATCAAGCAGTGGATATAGTAGGAGATGGATTTACTGCAGCCGGGTATTCAACAGACGGACTAAATGAAGCGATAGAACATGCTCATCATCCATTTTGTATAGGGGTACAATGGCATCCAGAAGCACTTGCAACAGTGGGCGATCCTGATTCCATAAAGTTATTTGAAGCATTTATAACAGCTTGTAAATAAAACAAAGCATGTGAGCCTGGTTTTGTTGACCGTTCACATGCTTTTTATGTTTGAATAACACTATTTGTTTAAACTTATTTATATTTGATCCTATTACGCTGAAAATAGCAGCCAATTGTCATCGACCAAAATGTCATACAAATTAAATTACATATGACGATCAAGCTTACATATGGAGCAACAACAAAGACAAATACAGTATATAAAATCGAAATGAAGAGGCTTGTTTTATAAAAATATTTCAGACTAACTGAAATTTGAATGAGAATAAATAGCAAGTTGATAAATATAAATAAATTGATTGTACCTATAGCCATCTTTCACCCCGCATTTCGGTCATCACTTCATTAGAACTTGTTTTCGCCCTCGCCAGTGT
>DEQI01000347.1:0-4999 GCA_002360295.1 Planococcaceae bacterium UBA3370 | reverse complement strand
CTTAAGCTGCTAACGGCTATATAAGTTATTATATAAGCCTTTCTCTATCGGATAATCGTCCATTTATGAGCCTGCCACGACTCAATAAACACATTTAACTAAATAATCAACCTTACTTATAGTGCAGAAATACCGGTGTTTTTTTACAAATATTGTATCACGGGATTGGAGAAATATGAAGTTTTGATAAATAAAAAACTGGACCAAAAGTTCAGTAGTCCAGTAATTAAAAATATATAGTTTTAAATGTAGTGAATAGCAGATGTTTTCCTATAATTTAATCAACTTACGTTCTTTTCATTCTAGCTGACGTTCCCTGAAAAGATAGAGTTAGATAGTAGTTTGTTATGAATTTAATAGACTCATGTAACCATTATTGAATATTGCGGTATAATCCGACTACTTTCCCTAAAATAGTAACTTGGTTAACTAAAATTGGGTCCATAGAAGAGTTTTCTGGCTGCAAACGGATATGAGTTTTTTCTTTGTAGAAACGTTTAACAGTCGCCTCGTCATCTTCAGTCATAGCCACTACAATATCACCATTGTCTGCTGTAGATTTTTGTTTAACAATGACATAATCTCCATCTAAAATACCAGCTTCAATCATTGACTCACCCATGATTTCTAGCATGAATAATTGATCCTCGCTTGTACCATATGTATTTGGTAGAGGAAAGTATTCTTCTATATTTTCTATTGCAGAAATCGGTAATCCAGCAGTTACTTTTCCTATTAAAGGTACATGAATCACATCTTGTTTAGAAATCGGTGCATCGTCGTGGTCTAAAACTTCGATAGCGCGTGGTTTTGTAGGGTCGCGACGAATGAGACCTTTACTTTCTAATCGTGCTAAATGCCCATGTACAGTAGAACTTGACGCTAAGCCAACTGCCTCACCAATTTCACGAACGGATGGCGGATACCCTTTTGATCGAACCTCTTCTTTAATAAATGCCAAAATAGCTTCTTGGCGTTTCGATACTTTTGTCAATTCATTCACCTCATTTGGAATATAAGAACACTTTTAATTATTTACAGTATAACAGGAAGCGAACAGTAATGCAAACATAGGTTCGAAAATGTGGTTGACAAAAACAAATGTTCGGTATAAATTAAGAACATACATTCCGAACAAACATTCTGTAAAGGGGATTTTATAATGAATTGGTTAAAAGAAAACACCTATATCACTGTATTTTTTATTTTTTCTATATTTGTCATTACGGTTGTAGCATTTACTGATGAAAAAGTTGAACAATACGAACAAGTTGAAATCGAACATGGTGATACGTTATGGTCGTTAGCTGAACAATATCGTGGTAAAATGTCAGTGCAAGATTGGATTGCTTTTGTTAAAAAGGAAAATCAATTATCAAATGAAACGATTATTATTGGACAACAATTAAAAGTGCCAGTAGAAAAAAAATCTAATACTATTGCAAAAGTAACAACAGAAGATAATTATTTAGTTAAAGTAGTGAGTGAAAAAAATGAAAAATGAATATGCTGTCATATATGCCAGAGTTAGTACGGAGAAACAGACACAACAAACTTCGATAGCGCGTCAAAAAGAAGAACTAAACGAATTTGCCCAACAAATGAATTACATAGTAGAGAAGGTTTTTCAAGATCAGCAAAGTGGTTACGATGTTGATCGAGAAGGCTTATTAAATATGCTGGAGTATATGAAGGTCAAAAAAATTACTACTCTTTTTGTGCAAGATGAAACTCGATTAGGGAGAGGAAATGCACGTGTAGCTGTATTGCATCTTTTGCAAAAACAAGGGGTTACTGTATTTTCTTTAAATGAATCTGGTCCGATTTCATTAAATGAAATGGATACGATGCTTTTAGAAATATTAGCAATTGTAGAGGAATATCAACGGAAATTACACAATGCAAAAATTAAACGAGGCATGCGCCGAGCGGTAGAAAATGGTTATCGTCCTGAAGTAAATTTAAAAGATCGGGGTAATTTAGAGGGGCGAGAACGAGTTGATGTACCAATTGAAGAAATAATAAAGCTACGCAATAAAGGTTTTACATTTGCTGAAATTGCATCAACATTGCAAAGTTTGGGATTTAGTGTAAGTAAAGCGACGGTTCATAGAAGATATGTAGAACATCTTAATAAAAAAGGGACATAACACTTGCGCAAAAGCTTTTTTTTTCATACCTTTTAAGTAGGCTATTTAGAAGGGTGATAAAATTATGTTGTCAAAAGAAAAAATTGCACGAATTAATAAATTAGCAAAAAAAGCAAAAGCAGGTACTTTAACGGAGGAAGAAGCAAAAGAACGTACATTACTACGAAAAGAGTATTTAGATACATTTCGATCAACAATGCGTGATACGATTGAGCATGTGAAAATCGTTGATCCAGAAGGAAATGACGTTACACCAGAAAAAATAAAAAGTATTAAAAAACAAAGAGATTATTTAAACTAAATCCTGAAACCTATTTATTGTGACACATTTTGCAATAAGTATGTCTTATTTGGAATAAATGTAGCACTAAGCATTGTTTTCTTTATGAATCTTGACTACACTATTAAGGTATAAACATTAGTACGAGAAAGGATGTCACATAATGACACAACATATGGATCAATTAGCAATTAATGCTATTCGAACATTATCAATTGATGCGATCGAGAAAGCGAACTCAGGTCACCCTGGATTACCTATGGGTGCAGCGCCTATGGCATACACTTTATGGACAAAACAATTACGTCACAATCCTCAAAATCCTAATTGGTATAACCGAGATCGTTTTGTTTTATCAGCTGGTCATGGTTCTATGCTTTTATATAGTTTATTACATTTAGGCGGTTATGGCCTAGATATGGAAGAGATTAAAAACTTCCGCCAGTGGGGTTCAAAAACACCTGGACATCCTGAGTATGGCCATACAGTTGGTGTAGAAGCAACGACTGGTCCACTTGGTCAAGGGATTGCTATGACAGTCGGTATGGCAATGGCAGAAGCGCATCTTGCTGCAACTTACAATAAACCAGGTCATGATATTGTTGATCATTACACTTTCGCACTATGTGGTGATGGTGATTTAATGGAAGGTGTAGCGGCTGAAGCTATTTCTTTAGCAGGACATCTACAACTTGAAAAATTAATCGTTCTTTACGATTCAAATGATATTTCTTTAGATGGCGACTTAGGAAAGTCATTTTCTGAAAACGTAAAAAAACGTTTTGAATCTTACGGTTGGAACTATTTACTTGTTGCTGATGGTAATGATGTAAATGCAATTAATGAGGCAATTGAAGAGGCAAAACAATCTAAAGGAAAACCAACTATTATTGAAGTGAAAACAGTAATTGGCTTTGGTTCACCAAATAAATCGGGTAAATCATCTTCACACGGTTCTCCACTAGGGGTAGATGAAACTATACTTACAAAAGCTGCATATGAATGGCCACATGAGCCATTTGAAATTCCGGCAGAAGTGTATGATACTTTTAAAGCGGCAGCACAAGTTCAAGGTGTTGAATCTGAAGCAGCTTGGAACGCGAAATTTGAAGCCTATAAAGCTGAGTTTCCGGAGTTAGCTGCACAATTTGAAAAAGCGATGAACAATGAACTACCAGAAGACTTTGCGGCAGAGCTTCCTGTATATGAAACAGGTAAATCTATTGCAACACGTTCTTCATCAGGAGAGGCTATTAATGGTTTGGCGAAGAAAGTACCTTCATTCTTCGGTGGTTCAGCAGATTTAGCGAGCTCAAATAAAACGACTATGAAAGGTGCTGGTGACTTCTCAGCTGAAAACTATAGTGGCCGTAATATTTGGTTTGGTGTACGTGAATTCGCAATGGGAGCGGCATTAAATGGTATGGCATTACATGGTGGTGTCAACGTATTTGGGGGTACATTCTTTGTATTCTCAGATTATGTTCGTCCAGCAGTTCGCTTATCAGCTTTAATGGGATTACCAGTTACTTATGTATTTACACATGATTCAATTGCAGTAGGGGAAGATGGACCAACTCATGAACCTATTGAGCATTTAGCATCATTACGTGCAATGCCAAATCTTTCTGTTATTCGCCCAGCTGATGCGAATGAAAGTGTAGAGGCATGGAAACTAGCTGTGTCTGCAACTTCTACACCAACCGTTTTAGTATTGTCTCGTCAAGATTTACCAGTACTAAATGCTCCAATTGAAGTTGTACGTGAAGGTGTCAACAAAGGTGCATACATTGTATCTCCAGCGACAAAAGAAACTCCTGATGCGATTCTCATTGCGACTGGTTCAGAAGTATCTTTAGCTATCGAAGCACAAAAAGCATTATTAGCTGAAGGCGTAGATGTATCTGTAGTATCAATGCCTTCAATGGATCGTTTCGAGAAGCAATCAGCGGAGTACAAAGAGTCTATTTTACCTAAATCAGTAACAAAACGTCTTGCAATTGAAATGGGTGCATCTTTAGGATGGCATAAATATACTGGCTTTGATGGAAATGTACTAGCAATTGACAAATTCGGCGCATCTGCACCAGGTGAGCAAGTTATTGAAAACTACGGTTTTACTGTTGAAAATGTAGTTGCAAAAGTAAAAGCTCTATAATATAAATAAGAGTGATTTCAGTAGGTTCTACTGAAATCACTCTATTTTTTTACCAGTTTTAAAGAAAAGTAGTGTCATTTTAGCGTGTAAACTTACTTTATATTATTTTTATTTATTATTTTTATCCTCAAAATAGAAAGCAGCTCCAATAGCTATTACTTGTGTAACTCCTGTCATGATAACAAGTGTATGTTTCCACCTAAGCCTAGTTCATCTACCTGATAAATACAGCAATTGTGCTGCTATCATTACTGTAAAACAGCTAATAAATAGTACGAGCTTTGCAGATGGTCTTAATAAAAATACGGCGATACAAAATAATACGGAAAAGACAGTAATTGTTGTAAATACAGCGTCTAGTAAAGTGAAAACGCCATTTTCCTCAAATTTGTCATATGTATAAACCTTCGA
>DEQI01000062.1:3938-5078 GCA_002360295.1 Planococcaceae bacterium UBA3370 | reverse complement strand
TAGCCGATCGGATTATAACTGTAGAAAGTGGAAGAATTGTCTCTGATTCTACAACAATCACGGATAAAGTAAAAATAATAAGAGCAAATATCTTTAATAGAGACATCTTAGCAGAGCTTCCGTCTATTAGGTATAAATTTGTAGGGGGAGACTCTGTTGAAATAATGGTTTCAGCTCAAGAGTCAGATAAAATTTTGTCCATGTTACTAAAACGAGGATCTTCAATAGTAGAATTAACAGAGAAGAGGGGATAAGATGGCAGCTTTCATCCATTATCAAATCATAAGCTATGTTCGATCGTTAAAATTTATTCCACCCTTTGTTATATTTGGGGCGTGGGTGTTTATTTTATATGCCTATAAAAATGTGCCGATTCTCAGCAGCTACGCGGTATCTTGTATTGCCATTTACCTAATCATTACATGGATTACCATGTCCATTTTTACATTAGATGAAGAAAGCGAAAAGCATATTTTAATTTCTCATCTTCGTAAAAAGGTGAGTTATTTATTTGGCAAATGGCTAGCTATTCTAGTAATCATGATACCTTTACTGTTATTTGCCGTTTTTTTCCCGATTATTACCGACAGCTTCCACGGAAATATGTCACTTAAGCTATATATTTTTACATTTTACAGCCACTTCGTCTTCGCGACATTTGGTATAGTAGTCGGAACACTATTTTCAGCTACTAAACTTGCGACAAAAAAATATGCTTGGCTTTCGGCTGTTTTTATCATCGTAGTATCACTTGCTTCAAAATCAATAATTGAAATAATAGCATTTTCTAAATGGGTTTTGTGGATCTTTCCTCCAGTGTATAAGGTGATTGGATATATGGGGGAAGATCAATTATTAATAAATAAACTACTAATAATCGATAGTCTTTTTGTAAGTATTTATCTAATAATCAGTGCCGTCCTGTTAATTCCCCTTTTTGTAAAAAAAAGAAAGTTAGTAGTTTTCGCCAACTTTTTCTTTTCATACATACTATGTTTTATTGAGGCTCTAATTGATGCTGATTACCAGATGAAAATAATCAAACACTTCAATTTAAAGTAATAAGGTTGCACCGCGCTACTCTTTAGATTTTAGAAATCTAAAGGGTATTTTTGCTTTTAGGAAGTATTTAAAGTGCTT
>DEQI01000062.1:0-3881 GCA_002360295.1 Planococcaceae bacterium UBA3370 | reverse complement strand
ATAACGATATAATCTGTTGTGACGATATTAAATGAGGTGTAATAATGGAGAAAGAGACTGAATTATTGAATCAATATTGGACAGATATTTATTTTGCCCTTCATTATTTACATGAGGAGCAAATTTCACACCAAGCTGTTCGTATTTTACAGTTGATTGAAAAAACAAATTTAAATAATGTTGGTCATATTGCTGAGTATTTAAAAATCTCACATAATACCGCATCGGAGCATGTGAAAAAATTAGTTAATAGGGGATATCTTATCAAATCTAGAAGCACTCAAGATGAACGCAAAGTAATTCTTCAATTAACTAAACTAGGGGAAGAGGTACTAAAAAAAAATACAAGCTTAGATGAATCAAAACTTAAAAAAATTTTACAGTCGCTAAGTGATAAGGAAAGGATAGATTTGCTAAATAGTTTTAAACTATTAGGTGAACATGCGAAAAAATGTATACAATAGGGAAAATAGTAGTATCGGCAATCATCATTGGTTTAGTAACGGAATTTGCGAGAAGATTTCCTACGTATGGAGGAATTATAGCGGCTCTGCCATTAGTGAGTTTGTTAAGTATTTTATGGTTGTCACTACAAGGAGAACAAGCAGATACACTAAATAAATTTATTGTCGGTGTTTTAATGGGGTTACCTGCAACGATGGTTTTACTGATTATAGTTTACTTAGGAATGAAAAGTTCACTGCATTTAATATGGTCATTTCTATTGGGGATTATAGGGTGGATGCTATTTTTAGCTCTTCAAGATATTCTTGTTAAATTATTTAAAAGTTACTATTGAGCGGGCCTTTTATTATATTTAAATTAATCTTTACAGAACTTTTATAATCAAACTTTATTAAAAAGCTAGCATAATACTAAATAATAGAGTGTTTTAAAAGTTTTATCTTTCAAAACACCTATTTTTATTGCGTGAAAAAATCGTATATATTTTTGGTTATTAAGATAGATGTCATTATAATAAAAAGAATTCGAACGTATGTAGTACCACGTTGTAAAGCAAAGCGGGTTCCAAAAAATGCCCCCAAAATCATGGCAAAGCCCATAATAAAACCATATGTAAAATTTACTGTACCAAGTATTAGAAACGTTATGAGGGCGGCGATATTACTCATGAAATTTAATAGCTTAGCATTACCTGAAGATTGAAGGAAATCAAAACCCATTAATAAAAACGCAAAAATGATAAAAGATCCAGTGCCAGGTCCAAGGAATCCATCATAAAATCCAATGGCAATCAGCGTTACAAAAAATAATAGCTTATGTTTAACAGTCATTACTTTTGGTGCGGCTATACCGCCAAAATCTTTTTTGTAGACGGTGTATAAAAGTACAACGATTAGCATGATGAGCACGAGTGGTTTTAACAAATCAGCGGACATAAAATGCACTGTATAGGCACCTAACATAGAGCCTAGAAAAACAAGTGGCAATATCGGTCCTAACAGCTTGAAATCAATTTTACCAGCACGTAAAAAAGTTAGCATACTTGTTAAATTGCCCATGGATGCAGCTAATTTATTTGTAGCGATGGCAGTTGCAGGAGGAAGCCCGACAAATAATAGTGCAGGTAATGTTATCAGTCCACCACCCCCAACAATAGCATTTAAAAAGGCACCTAAAAAGCCGAATGTAAATAATAATAGGACAGTTAATACGTCTATTTGTAGTTCCAATGTCATTTTCTCCCTAAAACAGAATGTATGGAAATAGTATCTAAATAATTAAAAAATGTAAATAGACATTTCTCCATTTACTCTACATATCTAGTTAATTATGTTAAATTAGAAAGAAGAAAGTAAAGAAAAGAGTGTTTATATGGAATTTTTAGTGCTTTTAATCACAGTTGCTCTTTATTATTGGTTTTTTATTCCGTTTTTAAGGCGGAAGATTGGTTATTTAAGAGGAGAACCGACATTATTTTATGATTATAAAACGAAGTGGCAGCTACCATTTGAATGTTTGATCATTGTAGGTGTTGTCATTTGTATTTTAGCATTAACACCAGCGTACCATTTTGGAACAATATTTTTCATTCCAATCGGATTTGTCATTATTTTAGTTACACGTGGCATATTGGAAAAAAAGTATATGGCGGATATGCGACATCATATTATTTCTTTTGTACATGCGTTTGCGATAGCTTTCGTTTTCCTAGCCATTTTAATTTATGCATACATAATCAACTAATCTATCGTTATAGGTTCTTAGTGAGTCGTCTGTTAGGATAGGGGGAGAATGTTGTATATTATGAACAAAATAAAAAGGTCGATTTAAACCAAGATTTTTGGTCTAAATCGACTTTTTTTATTGTGCCTTAATCATACAAATCGTGGCGTTATTTCAATTAGTCATGATGTAATGTCGCAGCGATTTCAGGATTGTGCTCCACTTCATGTAATTTTTTAAAGGAAGCAATCGCAACTTCCACTTGATCATCTTTTGGTTCTTTTGTAGTTAGTAGTTGAAGCCATAATCCCGGGTAGCCTAAATAGCGTAAAACCGGCACGTTGCGCAAAGCGTTTGTTGCTTGTAACACTTCAAAAGAAATACCAATGACAACAGGGATTAATAAAATACGGCTGACTAAGCGTACCCAGAATGGATCTGTTGGTACGAGGAAATAAACAAATAAACCGACAACAACTGTAAATAAAATAAAGCTAGATCCGCATCGATAATGTAGGCGCGATTGCTTTTGAACATTTTCTACTGTTAATTCCATACCTGCTTCATAACAATTGATGACCTTATGTTCGGCACCGTGGTATTGGAATACACGTTTAATAATGGGTGCCATTGAAATGAAGTATAAATAAGCAAGCAATAAAATTAATTTAAAACCGCTTTCTAGTAATATTTGAACCGTTTTACCAGGTAACCAAGGTTTGAAAAATTCTGCTAGAAACATAGGTACTAATGTAAAGACAAATTTTCCGAATAAAAAAGACAACACGCCAACAACGGCTACTCCTAAAATCATTTGTAGCTTCGACGTTTCTTCTTCCGTTGCTTCTTCTTCCTCACCAGGGGTCACATCATACCGTTCGCTTGCAAACTGTAAATGCCTTGAACCAAATCCCGCAGATTCAATGAGGGCAATGACACCGCGTAAAAATGGTATTTTTTTTAATTTTTGATAAATCGGCTTTTTCTCTTTCAACACATGAAAATAATCTATAGAATCATCGTTGCGACGAATAGCCGTTACCATATGATCTTTTCCGGCAAACATGACTCCTTCTAAAAGTGCTTGTCCGCCATATACAGGTGTTTCCTTGCTCACGTATGTACACCACTCTCTATTAGTTTCGAATATTAACTTCATTATTGTACTAAATTTTTATAAAAACAACTACGAAAACGCATACCCTTTATAAAATTTGGTGAAACTAATGCAAAAGGAGTGAATTTTTTTGTATTTAGCTGCCATTACAAGTATTGTTAGCGCCATTTGGCTAGCAGTGTCGTTGAAATTTTTACATTTTTTAAAATTTATTGATTGGCGTCCGGTAGGTTTTATGAAGAAATGGGGAATAAAAGACGCTTTTTCTGCTTGGTTATTGCTCATTATTATATTATTTGTTGTTTCGCTCATTATTTATTTACTCTCACAATATTCTTGGCGTGTACCTGCATTTATCACATCCCTCATTATAGGGATAGCCCTTGCCATAATGACTGAATGGCTCATTTATGACTTACCTGCTGAAAAAGCATCATTTAAAAAGCTTTCTATTCCATTTATAGTTGTAGTCGTTATTACATGTCGTTTTTTGATTGAAACGGCTATATTTCATTACGGAGCAAAAAATTTAGAAAGTCGAAATAAGTTGATGTATAAGGACACTATGGTAAAATAA
>DEQI01000178.1 GCA_002360295.1 Planococcaceae bacterium UBA3370 | reverse complement strand
GCCTTTCATTAATGTTGTATCATCCGTTCCAAGCTCCTGATATGCACGGTATGCTAGAACGAGGAAAAAATGGTCGGGGATGATAACTATAAAGCATTAGTTCAAGGGGAAGCATATATTTCGGTTGCAGAAGGAACATTAGGGGAGGCTTTACGTGGGAAAGCCCCTATAAAAGATGAAAATGGGAAAATTATCGGTGTCGTTTCCGTAGGATATTTATATGAAAATATTTTTTCTACGAATATTAATTATGGTCGTTATTTACTCATTTTATTTATTATTACTGTTGTACTGTCCATCATCATCTCTACCTATTTATCTAATAAAATAAAGAAGCAACTATTAAATCACGAGCCACAGGAAATCGTGAAAATTTTGACGGAGCGAAATGCTATTTTAGAGTCGATTCGTGAAGGGATTATAATGGTAGATGCTAAGGGGACTATCACATTAAGCAACCAATCGGCTAATGCTATTTTACATAGTGAAGATTCTGTAGTAGGCAAAAATATTCGCTCGGTCATTCCTAATACTCGTTTACTAAAGGTAATAGAGTCAGGCCATGAGCAACTAGACCGCATGATGACGATTAACGGTGTCAAAACTTTAGTCAACAGAATACCGATTATTAATAAAGGGGAAGTGATTGGGGCTGTTTCAAGCTTCCGCCCATTTGAAGAAATGGACTTAGTCGCTAATGAACTCTCCCAAGTAAAACAATATATCGAATCATTACGTGCCCAAACACATGAGTATAATAATTTCCTTTATACCATTTCGGGGTTACTACAATTAAAGGAATATGAAGAAGCATTATCGTTAATTCACTCAGAGCGTCTAGGAAATCACGCATTAATCTCGTTTATAAATGAGCTTATTAAAGATACCTTTATTAGTGGCTTAATGATCGGTTTTTATAATCGGGCAAAGGAACTCAAAGTAAAGCTCATATTAGATGAGGATAGCAATTGTGGAAAATTAGGTCAGCACCTTGAAAAGCATTTATTAATTTCTATTTTAGGTAATTTAGTGATGAATGCATTTGAGGCCGTTGAAGATTTAGATGAGGAAGAGCGCATTGTTCGAATATACATATATGAATATGAAAAAGAAGTCATATGTGAAATAGAGGATTCCGGAAGTGGTATTGATGAGAAAGTAGTCAGTAACATCTTTAAGCTGAAACATTCAACAAAAGATAAGGAAACGCGCGGATATGGGTTATATATTGTGAACGAGAATTTAAAAAAATTAAATGGCTCTATTGCTATTGAAAACGGGGAATTAGGGGGAGCACTATTTATTGTTTCTATTCCTAAAGAGGGGTAATTGGTATGGAAAAAAATATAGAAGTGTTAATCGTTGAAGATGATGTACGTATTGCTAGAATTCATGAGAAGTTTCTTGAACAATTGGATGGATTTAAAACAATCGGGATGTCCCATACAATTGAAGAAGCGAAAATTTGGTTAGATACATTGAAGCCTAATTTGATTCTGTTAGATATCTATTTTCCAGATAAATTAGGCACGGAGCTAATAGATTATATTAACCAAATGAATATGGAAACAGATATTATTTTAATTACAGCTGCTGCAGAAGTAGAAATTGTCAAGAAAGCGTATTCAAGTGGGGTAGAGGATTTTTTATTAAAGCCACTAACACTCCAACGATTTATAGACTGTATGCAAAAATATAAAGAAAAAAAGGAAATCTTAAACGCTACTGAAAAATTAAACGGCAATGAGATTCAACGCCTATGGAACAATTTTTCGATTAACGAAGAATCGAGAGAAACGAGTCCTAAGGGGATCGATTCCGTAACGAAAACAAAAGTCATTAACTTTCTTACTACTTGCAATGATGGGATCACTGCTGAAGGTTTAGGACGGGAGCTAGGCATTAGCCGTACAACAGCACGACGCTATTTAGAGCATCTAATGGAAGAGAAAATTATTTATGTAGAGCATATATACGGCTCTGTAGGCAGACCAGAAAGATGTTATTTTATAAAGTAACTGAGTAGTCTTTATAAGAAGTGAATGAAATGAAAAAGGTACGCAATTGTTGAATAATTTAACAATTGCGTACTTTTTTTATTGTTTAGGAAATATATATTCGCTTATTTAAATTACGCACGAATCGGTAATATCTATGTCAGGTATTAGTGCGTTCGAAGTTTCTTCCGAAGCTAAACGTGTGCACATGCGCTTTTAAAAGCGCTGTGAACAGTATGAACAAAATGAATAATATAAAACTTAAAGACAATATTTTCGAAATATATCCATTCTTTTAAAAATGTATTTTAATAAAGAGAGCGTTTACAAATAAGCGCGTATTTGGGAGGGGAATGATTCATGTCAATGCGAAATAAACTACTGACACTGTTTTCGGCAGCGGCGCTTACGCTAGGTTTAGCGGCATGTAGCGATAGTGGAGAAAAGGCTGACGGTGATACGAGCAGTAAAGGGGAGTATCCAAAAAATAACTTAACAATTGTAGCACCATCTGGAGCGGGTGGAGGCTGGGATTTAACAGCACGTTCAATTGCTAAAGTTATGAATGAAACAAAATTAATTGAAAAACCGATTACAATTGAAAACAAACCAGGTGGTGGCGGTGCTGTATTTATGGCAACGTTCGCAACGAAAGAAGCGAAAAACGATTATATGCTAATGGTCAAATCTCCACCTATTTTAATTAATAATTTAAAGGCTGAAGGTAACAGCCCGTATGGTTATAAAGATACAACACCACTTGCACAAGTAACAAAAGACTTTGGTGCAATCGTTGTACGTGCAGATTCACCTTATAAAAGCTTAACAGAACTATTAGATGCTATTAAAGCTGATCCAAGTGCTATTACATTGGCTGGCGGCTCTGCACCAGGTTCAATGGACCATTTAGTGACGATTTTACCAGCGTTTGAATACGGTATTGATCCTAAGGCAGTAAAATATGTTTCCTATGACGGTGGCGGTGAAGCAATGGCAGCGCTATTAGGTAATAATGCAGAAGCCATTGGAACCGATATTTCAACAGTTACTTCTTATGTGAAGAGTGGGGATGTTCGAGTTTTAGCAGTTACATCTCCAGAAAAAGTGGCGATTGAGGGTTTAGAAGATGTACCTACACTTTATGATTTAGGTATCAATACAGAATTTACAATTTGGCGCGGTATATTCGGTCCAAAAGATATGTCTGATACGGCTAAAAACTATTGGATTGAAAAATTAACTGCCCTCAATGAAAAAGAAGAATGGAAAGAAGAATTAAATCGTAACGGATGGGAGCAAGACTTCCGTGTAGGTGATGATTTCACTAAATTCCTTGAAGAACAAGAAGGAACAATTACTGAAATCTTAACGGCTTTAGGTATGCAAAAGTAACGTAGTAGGTGCGAGCACAAATAGATGCTCGCATCTCCTTTTAGGAGGTGGAACAACAATGAATTTAAAATTTGATCGAATTGCAAGTGTTGTGTTTCTTGCTTTAGGTATTCTTGTTGTTGTGGAATCACAAAAAATTTCAGAAAGTGCGTACGGCTCACAAATCGGACCTAGCACCTTTCCGATTGGCTTAGGCATTATTCTTATACTATTAAGTGTTTTATTGTTTATTGAAACGATTAGGCACCGAGCTACATATAACATTGTAGGGGAGAAAGAAGATATAAAATCCCCTAACTATAAGAATTTTTTCATTATATTTATTGCAGCTTTAGGGTACGTTCTATTATTAGATAAATTAGGATACTTAATTACGACGTTCGTGTTCCTAGTCATTGGATTCCAAACGCTAGAAAGAGGGAAATGGATTTCTACCATTCTCGTAGCGGCAGCATTTTCATGCATTATTTATTTTGGATTTGTAAATGTTCTAGGTGGTTCACTACCAGGGTTACCATTTTAGTAGAAAGGGGGAAATGTAAATGGAAACTATACAATATTTAATGGATGGCTTTGCAATAGCGTTTCAATGGCATAATATTTTATTTGCCTTATTAGGAGTTATTATCGGTACTGCAGTTGGTGTTTTACCAGGTATCGGACCGATGAGTGGAGTAGCCTTATTAATTCCGGTTACAGCTTCATTAACATCTGGGCTACCTTTAGAAATGGCTGCTACTAGTTCAATCATCTTACTAGCGGGTGTCTACTACGGTGCGATGTATGGTGGATCTACAACATCCATTTTATTGAATACGCCAGGGGAATCATCTTCAGTCGTTACAACATTAGATGGTTACCAAATGGCGCGTCAAGGTAGAGCGGGTGCAGCATTATCCATTGCAGCAATTGGCTCTTTCGTTGCAGGGATTGTAGCATTAATTGGTTTAATATTATTAGCTCGACCTCTATCAAAGGTGGCTATTAATTTTGGGCCAGCTGAGTATTTTTCGTTAATGTTACTAGGCTTAGCTGCAGTAAGTGGCTTAGCTGGTAAATCGATTACGAAAGCATTAATTATGACGGTACTAGGTTTATTATTAGGGACAATAGGGATTGACGCCGTTTCAGGCATTGCACGCTTTACATATGATCAACCTGTACTTTTTAGCGGTATTGAGTTTTTAACTGTAGCAGTAGGGTTATTTGCTTTAGGTGAAGTATTTAAAACGATTTTCGAAAAGGACGGCAATGACGAGCCGATTGCGAAAATAAACCGAATTTTACCAACTAAGCAGGACTTAAAAGAAAGTGCTGCTCCAATTGCTCGTGGGTCTTTACTCGGCTTCTTTTTAGGCGTATTGCCAGGAGCAGGGGCAACATTAGCTTCATTCTTTGCCTATATTGCCGAGAAAAAAATTAGTAAAAAGCCAGACTCATTTGGTAAAGGAAATATTGCAGGGGTAGCATCACCAGAATCTGCAAACAATGCTGCTTCAGGTGGTGCCATGATTCCCCTATTAACTTTAGGTATTCCAGGATCGGGTACTACAGCTATTTTAATGGGTGCCTTTATTATGTATAACATTCAGCCAGGTCCATTATTATTTGAAGAGCATCCACAGGTGGCTTGGGGACTTATTGCAAGTATGTTTTTAGGCAACCTAATGCTATTAGTATTAAATATGCCTTTAGTGCGTGTTTTTGCGAAGATTATCCAAACACCGAAGAAATATTTATTACCCATTATTATTGCTATTTCAATTTTTGGTGTGTATGCAGTTCAATACACTACATTTGATTTATTATTGTTGCTAGGCTGTGGTGTTTTAGGCTATTATTTCTCCAAAAATGATTTTCCAGTTGCGCCAATGGTTTTAGCGTTAGTGCTAGGGCCGATGATTGAAAATAATATGCGCCGTGCATTAACTATTTCAAACGGCGAATACAGCATTTTTGTTGAAAAACCTATATCTTTAGTCTTTTTAATAGTGGCTGTATTATGGATTTGCATTCCGTTACTTTTAAAGTTACGCGGTAAAAACGTTATCATTAATGAAGAAGGATAAGGATCATGTATAGAGACATACTCATTTCATTGTGAAATGAGTATGTTTTTTATTTTGTCTTCTTTCAAACAGGTTCATCATGTTTATTGATTCTCCAGATTTTATACAATATCTCCTGAAATAGTGATTGAACTACACGTAGACAGCTTTAAAAATACCATTCAAATAATAAAGAAATTATGCAAGCGTGTTGATTTACCTTT
>DEQI01000122.1 GCA_002360295.1 Planococcaceae bacterium UBA3370 | reverse complement strand
CCGCACTGAAAATACGCTTGACAAACGCTGCTGTGGATATTCCGCTAATTGCTTTTCCGAAAGACAAAACCAACTGAGATATGAATAAAAAGGAGAACTCCCCCTTCATTAGGGAATTCTCTTTCCTACTATTACTTTTTCGGCTGCAAGTCCTCAATAGAATCAATGTCCATATAGGCTGGAACGACAAATCCATTCTTTGTGCCTTTTAAGTTCTCACCTAAATCAACCATATCCTCCTGATGTTTTTCATAAAAAGATCGGTGTGTTGACGGTAACCAAGGAGCCACGGTAGCATCTGCTTCACCTGTAGCGACCGCTTGGAACATAATGGCCGGATCAACTGGTGTCACTTTCACTACATATCCCATTTGTTCAAGTACGGCTTTTACTACACTACTAGAAGCTCGTTCTGAATCCCATGGCGTTGATACGATTTCAATTTCATCTCCAGCCACTTTACTAATACCTTCTGTCCATTCATTTACTCGATCCTGGTTCGCTTCTATCCATTTAATAGCCGCGTCTTCAAAATCACCGTTTTGTGCATCATACATGACCGCTTCCATATCTTCTGGTTCCCAATAAAATCGATCCAACATTGTATACGCCTCAGGTAAATCCTTTTCCAAGTCTTTACGCACAATGGTATTAATATTTTCCGTTCCACCTAATGTCTCTTTAGGATCTTCTAAAAATTTTAAATCGTATGCTGAAAACATCCAGTGAGGAGTCCATCCCGAAATAATAATTGGTTCTTCATTTTTTATTGCTTGCTGCAATGAACCTAGCATGCCAGCTGTTGAACTTTCAACAAGTTCCCACCCTTTTAAATTTTCATATTCCTCTATCGTATTTCTCGAAAGCTCCGTAATTCCTGCCCCTGGTTCAATACCTATAACCTTATAATCTACTTGTTCGCTAATGCTGACCGGGTCACCTGATGAACTCTCATTATGTTGATCATCATCACCACACCCTGTTAGTAGCAATGAAACAGCCAACCCTAAAGTAACTCCTAAAGACTTTAATTTTACCATTTTACTTCCCCCTTTTTAAAGGATTTAGCTTATACTGAAGCCTTTTTATGAAAGACTTTTTCCACTAAACCCCAAAAGTAACAACTTCATGTTAACAATAAGTTGTTACTTATGTCAATGCAGGCATCTCTAATTGGGAGTATTTCCCTAAATAAAGAAGTCTGCTTTGATAATTGTTTGAACAGACGTTTTTTCATTGAAATTCTCTGTGGTGTATCTTAAAGGATAAGGACTTTTACATAAAATACGTTATTCCTCACAATATATAAGGTATTCCTGATTTGCGTCTTCATATTAATTTTGTCTGTTTTTTAAAATTAAAACGAATTAATCAGTGTTTTTCTACAAAATACAATTGTATTTTCGGAAGGAATTTATTATTATAATATAAGAATAAATGATACGTGATAACGAAATTAATACGGGACTTTTAAGGTCAACCGTTTTCATACTTTGCCTAAAATCATAGAAAGAGGAGTGAATCATATGGCAAACAAAGAATTAAATAGAGGCTTAGAAGCGCGTCATATTCAAATGATCGCTCTCGGAGGCACAATTGGTGTTGGCCTATTTATGGGATCAGCTAGCACGATTCAATGGACAGGACCTTCAGTACTACTTGCTTATGCAATAGCAGGTGTATTTGTATTCTTTATTATGCGTGCAATGGGTGAGATGCTCTATGTAGAGCCGAGTACAGGATCCTTTGCAACATTTGGGTATAAGTATATTCATCCATTAGCGGGCTATTTAACTGTTTGGAGTAACTGGTTCCAATGGGTTATTGTTGGGATGTCAGAAATTATAGCAGTTGGGGCATATATGCAATATTGGTTCCCTGAATTACCTGCATGGATTCCAGGTTTAATAGCGATGATTATTCTCGGCGCAGCGAATCTCATGTCTGTTAAATCGTTCGGGGAATTAGAATTTTGGTTTGCTATGATTAAAATCGTGACAATCATCTTAATGATTGTGGCTGGCTTTGGCCTTATTTTCTTTGGTATTGGGAATGATGGCATTGCTATTGGATTATCAAACCTTTGGGCACACGGTGGTTTCTTTGCTGGTGGCTGGTCAGGATTCTTCTTTGCATTATCCTTAGTTGTGGCTGCTTATCAAGGGGTCGAGCTAATTGGCATTACTGCTGGTGAAGCAAAAAATCCACAACAAACCATTACGAAAGCAGTCAATAGTATTATATGGCGTATTTTAATCTTCTATATTGGCTCTATTTTTGTCATTGTTACAGTCTATCCATGGGATGAGTTAACTTCACTAGGCAGTCCATTTGTTGCTACATTTGCGAAGGTTGGTATTACTGCTGCAGCGGGACTCATCAACTTTGTCGTTATTACAGCAGCAATGTCTGGCTGTAATAGTGGTATTTATAGTGCAGGGCGTATGCTCTATACATTAGGTGTAAACGGACAAGCACCCAAGTTTTTCACAAAGCTAACACGTAATGGTGTACCTTTAGTTGGTACAGCTGGTGTATTAATTGGTTTAGCAATCGGTGTTGTATTAAGCTATATCGCACCAGAAAATTTATTTGTTTATGTGTATAGTGCGAGTGTACTTCCTGGTATGGTGCCTTGGTTTATCATTTTGATTAGTCAAATCCGTTTCAGAAAAGAACAGGATAAAAAAATGGCCAATCATCCATTCAAAATGCCTTTCGCCCCTATTACAAACTACTTAACTATTGCCTTTTTAATCATGGTTTTAGTTGGTATGTGGTTAAATGATGATACACGTATTTCACTGATTGTGGGGATTGTTTTCCTTGCCCTCGTTACGTTGAGTTTTTATGTATTTGGTATTGGGAAACGTCGTCCAACAGATTTGGAGAAGGAATAATCCTACTCATATGTTGATATGTCAATCAACTGCCATCTCTAGTTTTTATAAAATTATAAAAATAAACGCCTGCAAGTTGAGCACTTCAACAAGCAGGCGTTTATTTTATATGAAATCTGTAGAGTTATTTTTATATTACAGAGTCGAATAACGCGCTATGCATCAGGGTCGATTTTTCAATTCCCTTCTTGATTTGTACTACCTTCATCATTATGCAATCAACTAAATCATCAAAAAAACAAGATGACTAAAACTTTAAGTGTCTACCACCATCCCCCTATTCAATCACTCTTAATGATAATAATTTGATAACTATAAAAAACAAAGAATATAAATCTTTTTTGCGAACTATGAATAATTAAAGTATACACATTATTAATGAATGTCGACATATCGAAGCATATGTAGATTCCTCATGTTCAAAAAATTGTCATTTGTTAAGTCTTAAGAATCATTGTAAAATAGTTTGAGTTCAGCACAAAACCTATATTAACCATATATACATAAGCATAATGATTGAAAAATGCCATCTTTAAAGGATTTTGCGTCATCAAAAATCGATATCGGTATATATCCCTATCATCACTGAAAATCCACTATAATTATAATATTACTTGAATTATTATACATACAACTCACTTTAAAATAATTAAAAGGAAGTAGATTTATGAATTCCTCAACCGATATTAAAAACAAAAAATTACAA
>DEQI01000090.1:3424-5922 GCA_002360295.1 Planococcaceae bacterium UBA3370 | reverse complement strand
CGCTCTGGTAGACGTACGAATGTACCTACTTTAGTGTCAGCATCAAATGAAAGGTATTCTGGTACGAAGTTGTTTACTTCGATCGCTTCGTTTACTACAGCAAGGTTTTGAGATTTTTCACGAAGAGCAATCGTTTGACCTGGTTTTACGCTGTAAGATGGGATGTCAACGCGTTTACCGTCTACTAAAATGTGACCGTGGTTAACTAATTGACGAGCTGCACGACGAGTGCGAGCTAAACCTAAACGGTATACTAAGTTGTCAAGGCGAGTTTCAAGAAGGATCATGAAGTTTTCACCGTGTAGACCTTGTAATTTACCTGCTTTGTTGAATAGGTTTTTGAATTGACGTTCAGTCATACCGTACATATGACGTAATTTTTGTTTTTCAGCTAATTGTAAACCATACTCAGATTTTTTACCGCGTTGGTTTGGGCCGTGTTGACCTGGTGCGTAAGGGCGTTTTTCGATTTCTTTACCTGTGCCGCTTAGAGAAATACCAAGACGACGAGAAATTTTCCAAGATGGACCTGTATAACGAGACATAGTTGTGTCTCCTCCTTTAAATTTGGTTTTTTTGTTGTAAAACAAAAACCAGTCGTATCCAAACTTATTAGTATTTTATTTTCATGTATCTTCGCCTTTGCAGCCTGAAGGTTACACAATACACCATTCATCATTAATGAAGGAATAAAATACACAACAAGGTTATACAACTGCTGCGTTTATTTTACACGATTAACATTGTATCTTTTTTTAGATTGTTCGTCAAGAAGTAAGAATGACACCAGGAAATATAAGGAAAAATATAGTCAATTTTTACTTAGAAATAACTTTTTAAAATTAAATACTATCGAAATGTATTAATTATAGTAAATTATTAGTCGTTTTTATAAGTAGAAATAAAAAAAACGTGTAAATCAATAGTCAAATAGACATAATATGTGTATAATTATATATGAGTTAATAGTAATTGATTTGTGAAAAGTGAAGGTTCTGTTATACTTTAATGTTCGCTTTTGATAAAATTGAGTGTTATCGAAATTATTTTTGCGATAATCAATAGTATTCTTGAACAGAGCTAAGTTGAAAGAAAAGGTGATTTAATGACTGAGCATCAACAAATGATAAATGCTATCGAATCTGATATGTTAAGTCTTTGTATAAATTCAGATATCGAATTAGATAGCTTTAGTGAATACTTTTGGTTCATAAGTGACAGTTTACAGAAAAACTTTAAAATCAATTCTAGCGCCTTTCTTAAATGGGAAGGGGATATATTAAAGCCTGTTAATAATAAAGTAGGTTCTATGAACTTTAACAGTCTCCCTTTTAATCAAGTAAAGCATTATTTTGGGCAACAAAAAATTGTACGCATTCCTTCTGTTCTTAAAGAGAAAGAAGAATTTGAAGAGATGACTCATATGATGCTGCTTCAAGTAGGACAAAATACCCCATGTGGGCTATTACTATATGAAACATCACCCGAGTGGGAGCGATTTCTGAATTCAGAATATAATGAATATTTTATTGGTATTATTACAAAAGTTATACAAACTATTTTGAATAATTTAGAAACTCGATTAAATGGAATACAGTATTTAAAACTTTATAATATGACTGATTTATTTCATTCAACGATGGATATTGATTTAATTTTGCAAAATGTGCTCGCTACTATTAGGGAGAATTTCCCTGATTTTAATGTAGAGTTAATTTTGTCAAATGATCAAGATCGACAAACGACTATAAACATTAAACTTTTTGACTATTTATCTGAACGTTCATCAACAATCGAAGCTTTTGTATCTGGAGAAATATCAATTGAGCAAGCGACAGATTTAAATTGCGTTTTATTAAATGTGCCGATAAAAGGTCGTCAAGCAATATATGGTGTTTTGCAAGTGACAGTTCCGATGGGCTACTCATTTACTTTTGCTCAAAAAGAATTTATTCGAATGCTTGCCCACGCATCAGGTAATGCATTAGAAAATGCAAAATTATATCACCAATCTTACCGTCTAATTAGTGACTTACAATTAATCAATGAAACGTCTCATAAGTTAAATATGCGGCTAACGATTAACGAAATGCTATTATTTTTACAGAAACAATTAATGAAATCCTTTCAACCAATGGAATTGTGTTTTGTATTTTTAGAAAATAATCAATTTAAAGTTACAAATGCGAGTACAAAGTTATTCAATACAGAAAATGGTAATATTTACATTGAATATGTTGAAGAGCATTTTAAAAATAGTAAAGACCCTCTTTTCATTGCTGATTTTAGTCGTCAAATTGATGAAGTACAGTTTAAATCTATAATGGCGATTCCAATGATTGTTGAAGAGTCTATAAATGGTTTTTGTATTGTACTTCACCGTGAGCCGTATTTTTTCTCTTTCGATAGTTTTAAATTAATGCAATCTCTTATCCATCACTCTTCATTAGCGATTGCCAACTCACAGTTGCGCAACAAATTACAGGAAATGGTAGATA
>DEQI01000090.1:0-3291 GCA_002360295.1 Planococcaceae bacterium UBA3370 | reverse complement strand
TGGGCATCAAGTAGGGGATGAAGTGTTAGTGCAAATTGGCGAGCAATTAGAAAGAACAATTGGGACTCGAGGAATTTGTGCAAGATGGGGCGGCGAAGAAATGTCCGTCTATGTTCCGAATATTTTGGATGAAGAAGCAATAGCATTAGCGCAGCGAATAGTAGATAATATTCCTAAAACAACGAATCCGAAAGTAACGATTTCAGCAGGATTAATTACATGGCATAAAAATGAACGACCGGAATTTCAATCCGTATTTTTACAAGCGGATACGGCTTTATATAACGCGAAAAATAATGGTAAAAATCAAGTGAGAAAATTTGATAGTTCCATGAATATGTCCCAATAGAAAAGGTGGTGTCTAAAGACATCACCTTTTTAAATGAGAAAATTGATATTTGGTTATATATGAGCCATCAAAGCTTGAACAAATAATGTTAATCCTTCTTTATCTTCAGATGAAAAGCGGCCTGTTATCGGGCTATCAATATCTAATACCCCAATAACAACATCATTTTTTATTAATGGAAGTACGATCTCTGAATTTGATGCAGCATCACAAGCAATGTGACCGGGGAATGTATGTACATCTTCAACTACGATTGTTTCTGCTTGTTCAGCAGCTGTACCGCATACTCCGCGACCAATGGGGATTCGTACACAAGCAGGAAGACCTTGGAATGGACCGAGAACTAACTCCTCTTCTTTCATTAAATAAAAACCGACCCAATTGATACGATCTAGAAAATGATTTAGTAAAGCGGCGGCATTACTTAAATTGGCGATTAAGTCTTTTTCTCCCTCAAGTAGAACATCCAGTTGTTTTGCTAATGTCTCATATTGAGATAAAAGATGACCTTCATAATTAATTGTTTGAAACATACTATTCCTCCGTATAAGTTTTTTGTGGGAAAATGATATCATAATGCTGATGTAAATCATGCACAGTATGAGCATCTGAACCAAAAACATAAGGTAGTTGAATGGATTTGGCAAAATCAATTATATGAAATGGTGGATACGGCTCTTTACACAACGGCTTACTGAGACCAGCGCTATTTAAGTCCAGTTCATATCCTTTTTCTTTCATATTCAGTAACAGGTTTTTTATTTGCGTATCATCATCGATTTGCTCATGATGGGCATGCTGAAACTTATGTATAAGTGTAGGATGACCAATACGTTTTGGTTTAAATGACCCAAGATTTGCATCAATCGACTGACGCACAGTATCATAGTATAGTTGATACATTTGTGAAGTACTACCGATTTCATGTGCGAGCTGTAAATATACTTCTTCAGAATAATCAACGCAAATATAACGATTATTGTAATATAAAAAGTGTACAGAAAGAATTGCATCATCTAGCATTGGACCGAATTCTTCTAAAAAAGCTCTTGATTCTTTCTCAAAACCACTTATATAATCTATTTCTAAGCCGATATTAATAATAATTTGATTTTCATATCGTTTTTTTAAGTTGGTTAACTGTAATATATATTGATGGATTAAACTTTTATCCATCCCACTATCTTTGTTAGGCGTGGGATCGATAAAATTTGGTGGTAATGGTGCATGTTCAGTAAAGGTGATTTCAGTGAATCCATGTGCTATTGCTTTCTCAATATACTGCTCAAAATGATCATTTGAACCATGTGGACAAAAAGGAGTATGTATATGGCCGTCTTTTTTCATCAAATAGTTACCCTCACTTTTCTAGAGTTTGAACTCATTTCATCCATAATTTTTTGTGAAAAGAAGTGGAATGTGTTCACTTACAGCATAAAAATATGAAAATCTATAAGACTTTTTAAATAAAGTTAGTTGATATTGATAAGAAAGTAAATAAGAAATTGATTGAATTAACTTTCTTTTACAAAAATGCTCGAAATATTTAAACAAAAGAGTAAAAAACATGGTATATTAATAGTTACAAATAGCCAATTAGTTATTTATGGAACAGGGGGCTTACAATGGAGTATATCATCATTGTCGTCATTCTACTATTAGCATTACTAATATTTGGTCTAGTAGTCAGACGTAAACATAATACTGAAATAACAAAATTAGAAAAAGAAAAAATGCAAGTACAGCATTATCCTATATATGAAGAGTTAACAAAAATAAAAGCATTAAACATGAATGGCCAAACAGAAGAATTATTTGAGAATTGGCGTAATATGTGGACTGAAGTGGTCGATGTACATATGTTGAAAATTGATTCAATGCTTTTTGATGCGGAAGAATATATTGACCGTTTCAAATTTAAAAAAGCAACTGCTATTGAGCGAGAAATTGTCGAATATATTGCACGCTGTGAGGCGACTAAATTAAAAATTCTTTCTGAGCTAGAAGAGTTAATGGGTAGTGAAGAGAAAAATCGTATAGAAGTTGAGCAGCTGAAGGAATATTACCGTTCTGCACGAAAAACGATTTTAGCTCATCAGCATTCATTTGGACCTGCTTTAGCTGAATTAGAAAAACGATTAGAGCACTTCCCTTCAAAATTTGAGGAGTTTGATCAACTAACAGCAGAAGGAAACTACTTACAAGCAAGAGAAATCGTCTTAACATTAAATGTGGAAGCACAAGATATTTTTGCATTGTTAAGTGAAGTGCCTACGCTTTTAACAGACATTCAAACTAAAATACCGGGTGCAATCCAAGAATTGCGTAGCGGGCAACGTGAAATGGAAGAGCAAAAGTTCTATTTACGTCATTTAGAGTTAACAGAGTACTTAGATGCGTTAGAACAAGAGTTGATGTCATTAAAGGATTCTATTGCACAGCTAAATATTTCAGAAGTAGCACCACGGATTCAGGAAATTAATGATGAAATTGATAATTTCTATGATTTACTTGAAAAAGAAGTGTTAGCGAAAAATTTTGTGGATCGTCATTGTCATTCAATGTATAACACGATTACGGAAGTTGTTCGTATGACGAAGGAGGTACATGATGAAGCCGCATATGTACAGCATAGCTATCGTCTACCTGACAAAGAAGCTGAAATACCAAAATTATGTTTGAAGCAACTTGAAGTTTTACAAAAGCGTTATGATTTACTGGCAACCCGTGTACAAGAGGAGCAATCTGCTTATTCAAGCCTACAACAAGAATTGCAAGAAATTACAGAAGAAATTGAGCGTATTAATGAGGAACAGGAGAAATTCTCTAATAGCTTGAAAAATTTACGTATCGATGAGAACAAGGCTCGATATGAACTAGATGCTTTAAAAAAATTATTACAAAATACTGAACGAATGTTACAGAAGGCCAATATACCAGGC
>DEQI01000079.1:12050-20927 GCA_002360295.1 Planococcaceae bacterium UBA3370 | reverse complement strand
AAACTAATAAATAATATTGAATAATGTAAGATGTTCGCTATAAACGAACATCTTTTACTTGTTTTATGTGATTAAAATGTAAAGATTATAAACATTTAGATAATAAACATTTACGAACTCGTTATATCGAAATATGATGGACTATGAGAGGAGGGGACGAGGATGATAGAAAAATACGGTAATGATGAAGTGCATTACAATGAAGAACTATTGCAAATGCTTTTACTAGAAAATGAAATAGAAGCGTTTCGGGAGCATTTTTTAGCGCTGCATCCGTATGATCAAGCTCAGTTTTATGAAAAGGTGGGACCAGATCTACGACAGACCATCTATTTGTTCTTGTCTCCGGAAGAATTGGCTGTTATTTTCGAAGCGATCGTTCTAGAAGATGATGAATATGAACAATTTTTAAATGAAATGGATACGTCTTATGGTGCGGCGATGTTGTCGTACATGTATACAGATGATGCGGTAGACGTATTAAACGAACTAGATAATGAGCAGCGTGAGAGCTATTTAGAAATGATGGATAGCGAAACTGTCGAGGAAATTAATGAACTATTAAGCTATGCTGAGTATACAGCAGGGGCAATCATGACGACAGAGTTTGTCTCCATTTTAGAAAACTCAACAGTTCGTTCCGCCATGGCAGTATTGCGCAATGAAGCGCCGAATGCTGAAACTATTTACTATGTTTTTGTTGTCAATGATATTCGTCAATTAAGAGGTGTTATTTCCCTTAGAGATTTAATTATCGCTAAGGAAGATGCTTTAATTAGTGACATTATGAGTGAGCATGTCGTATCAGTTAAAGTAACGGATGACCAAGAAGATGTCGCTCAAATAATGAAAGACTATAATTTTTTAGCTATACCTGTTATTGATGAAAATCATGAAATGCAAGGGATTATAACGGTAGACGACATTATCGATGTTATCGATGAAGAGGCGTCAGATGACTACTCGAAGCTAGCCGGTATTTCTGATATGAACGATATTGATTCTGGTCCATTTAAAGCGGCAACAAAGCGTTTACCTTGGCTTATCATTTTATTATTTTTAGGCATGCTAACAGCAAACCTAATGGGGCAATTTGAAGAAACGCTTGATAAGGTAGCATTGCTCGCGTTATTTATTCCGCTTATTACAGGTACCTCAGGAAATAGTGGAACACAAGCGTTAGCAGTTGCTATTCGTGGTATTGCAACTGGAGAAGTTGGCGGACGAAGTAAGTTTAAATTATTGGCGAGGGAATGCTTAACCGGCTTAATTACCGGTATTGTTTGTGGCATTATCGTCGTAGGAATTGTCTTCTTTTGGAAGCACCAAATTGTCATTGGGCTACTCGTTGGGGCTGCTATTTGCTGCTCAATAGTAGTCGCTACTTTAGCGGGTTCATTTATCCCGTTATTAATGCATAAGCTCGGTATAGACCCTGCTGTTGCTTCTGGTCCTTTTATTACGACATTAAATGATGTGACTAGTTTATTAATTTACTTAGGGCTTGCTTCTACGTTCATCAACCAGATTATGTAACAAGGTGACAAACATTTGCATATCGTAGGGTAAAAAGGTGGGCAAATGGATGGAACATGAACCGTTATTATTTATAAAAACGCCGTCATATGCTGTGAAGCTCGCAATGAATGAAAGTGCTTTTTTCGAGGAAAGTACGTCCATTTATGAAATGCAAGCACCACAAGTAATTGAAAATGCCTTAATTGCACATCAATTACGTTTTTTTGCAAGGCCGGCGAAAAGAGATCGAATGTTGCTAATCGTATTAAAAAATGGTGAACGATTAGTCGGGACTGTTGAAGCCCTTCAAGGGATAAATGTTACAATGAAAATATATGAACAAAAAATTGTCATTGATGGCAATGACATCGATGCAATCTATGTATCAAGAAAATAAAGTGAATCTTTAATCAGTGGGGGTTTTCCGTCATTCCCACTGATTGTTAGATGAACCAATCACGTTCAAATCGCCACGTCCTGTGGCTTAATCAGCGATAAAAGAAAGGGGGGCGTCTGAAAAGCCATTTTGAGACGCTCCCTTTCCTTGTGAATGAGAAGAACTGTCCTGTAAGGCTTTACAGGACAGTGTTCAATCTGTTAGTTACAAATACCAAGATTTACGTCTGCGATACATTGTACTGCGCAGAAGCAATCTAAGTCTACTGTAATACAGCTATCTGATGCTTCGAAGTTTGTTACTTCACAAATTGCTCGTAATGATACAGCTGTACCATCACCATTTAATAAATCTACTACGTCTCCACCGCGATCTAATGGAATTAATACACGTAATGTTGCACAGCAATCATCAAATACATCTTCTACTCGGAAAAATACCGATGTACAAACACAATCTGTTGAATCTTCTGAACTAAATGTTGCTACAAACGGTGTACCGAATTTTGTTAATAACATAAATACACGTGTATCTGCTGAAGATCTTGCGGGACTAACAATACCACCTAATGGCTCTAAAAAACAATTTGTTGTACAAGTTGAACATTCATCTTGTACGGCTTGATTTTGAATGTCTAAAATAGAACGAACTACTTCACAAACACAACCTCTTTTCGAGCTTGATGGGCTAACGTCTCCTCTTCCACAACCCATGCTCTTCACCTCCTAAATAATTTCTCTCTACAATATGTTAACTTTCCTGGGTGAACAGGGCGTTCGCATAGAAACGACTGCCTACATTTTGAATAAAGGAATAAAATAAAGCACATACTTCGCAAAAAAGGGGGCACAGAAAAGTGAAGCAATTTTTAAGCATTTTAGGGTGTGTGCTTCTACTTGCTGCTTGTACACAAAGCAATGAAAAAATTGCTGTATATGATGAGCAAAGTGATAAGACGAAGGAAATCAAACACCAGTTAGAAAATTCGAAGGAAGTTGATAAAGCAAATATTGTAGTAGTAGATAATGAAATATTAGTCGCTATTCAAGTGAAGCCATGGCTATCTTTCAAAGAACAAAAGACAGAAAAAGAAATACAAGAAAGACTAAAAAAAGAAATGCCTCATTATGACATCCTCGTGTCGTCAGATTTTAAATTATATTGGGAAACTTCCAAGTTAATTGATGAAAAGAATCATCAAACGGTGAATCAAAAAGTAAAAGATTTAAAAAAATTAGCGAAGGAGGAGACGTAATAATGAAGGAACAGCAATATAAAACAATAGAACAACAAATTACTCCTACAACACCCTATGCATTGAATGCGTTTAAGGCATTTGTCGTAGGGGGACTTATTTGTGTAGTTGGACAAGCGATTTCCTATTTTTATATGATTTTTTTTGATTTTACTGAAAAAACTGTAGGGAATCCAACAGTGGCAACGATGGTATTTATTTCAATGATTCTAACTGGACTTGGGCTTTATCGTAAATTAGGTCAATTTGCTGGTGCGGGAAGTGCTGTGCCAGTAACCGGATTTGGTAATGCGATTGTTTCGGCGGCAATTGAATATAGATCAGAGGGGCTCGTATTAGGTGTCGGCAGTAATATGTTCAAATTAGCAGGTTCAGTTATTGTATTTGGTACAGTTTCTGCATTTTTTGTAGCGCTCATTAAAACAATACTTGTCATGATGGGGGTAGTAGAATGGTAATTATGTTCCAAACAAAACCATCCCTTTTAGCGAATGCAGCGATAGTTGGTCCGCTTGAAGCTCGAAGTGTCTTTAAATCATACTTTGATGTCATAGCAGATGATGAGCGTTTTCAAGAGCAAACGAATGAAAAAGGGCAGACCCGCTTGATTAACGATACGTGCAAAATCGTTATGGACAAGGCACAAATTAAAAATTTGGATGTAGATTATTTTTTAAGTGGCGATTTAGTGAATCAAATGACACCGACTAATTTTGCTGCTAGAGAGCTGGCAGTATCGTTTATAGGGCTGTTTTCTGCCTGTGCAACGTCTGTTTCATCAGTCATTGTCGCGAGTTTATTAACAGAGCTTGGTGCATCCCAATTAGCTATTGCGGGTGCGTCTAGTCATCATAACGCGACAGAACGACAATTTCGATATCCAATAGACTACGGAGCACAAAAACCCGCTACTGCTCAATGGACAGTAACGGCTGCTGGTTATGTTTTAGTAGGAAAATATAATCCTGAGTATCCTTACGTTGTCGCTGCTACTGTCGGAAAAGTGATCGACTATAACGAAACAGATCCATTTCATATGGGGGGAGCCATGGCACCAGCAGCTTATGATACAATTACGAATCATTTAAAAAAACGCAAACAGAAAATCCATGATTATGACATGATTATGACGGGTGATTTAGGTGTAATTGGGCTGAAATTAGTAAAAGCTATGCTTGCTCAGGATGGGTTTACGAACGATGAATTAAAACTGATTCGAGATGCAGGTGCGGAATATTATGGAGAAGATAAAGCATTCCAAGCAGGCGCAAGTGGTGCTGGGTGTTCGGCCTCCATATTTTTTAGTTACGTATTGAGTCAATTTAAAACAGGGCGATATAAGCGAGTCCTTCTTGTTGCAACAGGGGCCTTATTATCTCCTTTATCCTTCCAACAAGGCGAGTCCATTCCTTGTACTGCCCATGCAATTGAAATAGCGATGAACTGAGGTAAACAACATGTATACATTTTTATTTGCATTTCTTATAGGCGGTATTATATGTGTGATTGGTCAATTATTAATGGATGTCGCAAAGCTAACACCTGCGCATACATTATCAACATTAGTTGTATTTGGCGCAATTTTAGACGGTTTTGGGCTGTATGAACCACTTATAGACATGGCTGGAGCAGGAGCGACGATACCTATCACATCTTTTGGTAATTCATTAACGCACGGTGCGTTAGCAGAAGCGGAAAAGCACGGTTTAGTAGGTGTTATTACTGGCATGTTTGAAGTAACAAGCTCAGGTATTAGTGCAGCAATCATTTTTGGTTTTATTGCAGCACTTATTTTCCGTTCAAAAGGGAAGGTCGATTAGGGCGTTTTACCCTCTTTTTCGTTTTAGTGTTGCATACACTAAAATGTAGAAAGGAGGGCTACGGATGTCAGGCTATGGATGGAATCAATGTGGAGGCGGATATAACGGTGGTTACAATAACGGCTCAACATTTGTATTAATTGTCGTACTATTCATTTTACTAATTATTGTCGGAAGTGCATTCATCTAAGGAGGGAGGGCAATGGAAAACAAATTTTTCAAACAGATAGAACGTAAAACCGGTGTAGATATGGATGAAATATTTGCATTAGCCCGTGCGATTCAATATGCAGATTTTACGAGCGAAAAACAAGTACGAAAAATTGTACAAAAAGTAAGTAAAGTCGCAAATAAAAAAATATCGCCACAATTAGAAGATCAAATTGTGCAGTCGATTATTAAAGATGGGCATGCTCTTGATATGAGTAAAATTGAAAAAATGATGCGATAAAATAATAAAGAGCTGCCAAAGTCTTTTGAAAATGACTTCTGGACAGCTCTTTTGAATTAAATGTCTTTTTCCATTGCGCGATGTGGAATACCAGCATCCATAAATTCAGGCGAAGTTACAACGTATTGCAACTTTTCATAAAATGGAATAGCATAGCTTTGCGCGTTCAATTTCAATTTTTCAAAACCAATGTCACGAGCAAATTGTTCCATATAATCCATTAACAGCTTGCCTAAATGTTTTCCCCGATATTCGTTTAACACACATACACGTTCAACTTTTCCTACTGTGGGCTCATATTCACGTAAACGCGCGGCTGCGATCGTCTGTTCGCCGTCTAGTACAATAAAGTGATGAGCTGTTTTATCATGCTCATCAAGCTCTAAATGTACGGGTACGCCTTGCTCTTCTACGAACACTTTTGTACGAATTGTAAAAGCTTGTTGTAATTGTTCCTCTGTTTGTACTGATTTTACTACATACACGAAATTATTCAGCTCCAGTCAATTTAAATGTTTCGATATTGACCCATTTACCATTTTCTTCTTTTAATAAGTGGATGCTATCCATTGTTTCTTGTTCATCTATACCGATCATTCGTAGTTGCCCAAAAATATCATCATGCTCTGAGGCTGAAAGTTTTTGTGCAATTGTAATATGCGGAACGAAGACATGTTTTGGAGAGCCGTACTTTATTTGTTCTTGGAGCGCGTTATGAATGTTGGAAAGTTGATCTGTCGGTTCAATTCGGAAGAAAATTGCATTTGTCGTTGGGAAAAACGAACTAATTCGTGATGCAT
Organism: Planococcaceae bacterium UBA3370; assembly: GCA_002360295.1. Taxonomy (GTDB): domain Bacteria; phylum Bacillota; class Bacilli; order Bacillales_A; family Planococcaceae; genus Metasolibacillus. The sequence goes on along the minus strand of DEQI01000079.1, from coordinate 14,686 downwards.
GGATTACTAGCGGTGCATGGGTCGATGCTATTTCGCTTAGGATCGTAACAATTTCCTTCAATTCACTTTCATCCACTTCAAATGCGTCCTTGAGTGTCATATGCGGCGCAATTTGTGCATAATGCGGATCATAACGTTTTCGATAATTATTCGCTAAATCTTGCATTTTTTTCGATGGAAACGCAACAATACCATATTTCAAGTTCATAACCTCCCGAATAATTTTAATATTTTTTCTTTTTATTAGTATAACAGAAGTTATCATTTCCTACAGATTAAAAGTCCGCTCATCCAAAAATTTCTACTAATGCTCGTTTTAAATCTGGCTTCCAATATTTCCACGTATGATTGCCATCAAACTCTTCGTAAAATGTATGGAAATTTTTCTCCTTCATTATAGAATGAAGTGTACGATTAGGGGTTAAAAAATCTTTTACAGACTTATCTGTTGTGACAACCTGATCCTCGCCCATACCGATAATATGATAAATATAAAGTGACTCAATATTGCTTGCATTTTTTATACGATTTAATACATCCTCATCTACATAGGGGGATTGTAAAACCGCTTTGCCGAATACATTTGGATACTTAATAGCTGCTAATAGCGCAGCGGTTGCAGCCATAGAATCACCAATTACTGCACGACTAGAGCCAAGCTGATAAGTGGAAAACTCATGATCTAAATAAGGAATTAGTTCATGGGCTAAAAAACGAAGGAAAGCCTCATGCTCTTCACCAGAAGGAATGTATTTTTTTTGACGATCCGTCACATTCTTATATGGGATACCAACAATAATGGTTTGTTCCATTTCATAATTATCGATGAGTTCATCTGCTAAGCGAGGAAGTCCGCCTAGTTGAAAGTAATCTTTTCCGTCCATCGCAATACAAATATTATATTTATATAGTGGAGAATAATTTGCTGGAATATAGATTAGCAGCTGTATTTCTTCTTGCAGTGATTCACTATAAAATGGTTGATCTTTTACATTCCCTTTATTCACAAAAGACACACCCTCTCATTGTTGTACCAAAATTGTATCATAATCCCTCTTTAAAGGTGGAACATAGTGATTAGGATACGCAAATGCCCATTAGTATATTGTCTTTTTACCCAATGAAGGTTTTCGCTACACAAAACATCTGTTGGCCTCAGGTGGAATGGAAATTAAACCCTAGTTATGGTGATTAACCCTATTTATTGAAAGAATAGAAAGAACTCCGTATCATAATGCCCTATAAAGGGGTAATATAGAGAATAAGAAACTTTATGAAATGAGGACTAAGTTATGCATAATAAAAAAATACGAGTACATTCAGATAAAGTAATGGCTGCAACATATGCTGCACTTGTTCGCCGCGGAGTAACAGTAAAAGACATAGCTGAAATTGTTTTCACAATGCAAAGCCCATACAATGAAGGATTAACGATGGAGCATTGTACACAATCAGTAGAACGTGTTTTAAATAAACGGGAAGTGCAACATGCCGTATTAGTAGGGATTGAGCTAGATGAATTAGCTGAGAAAAAATTATTATCTGAGCCTCTCCAATCCATTATAGAAGCTGATGAAGGATTGTTTGGTGTCGATGAAACAATTGCGTTAGGTTCAGTTTTTACATACGGCAGTATAGCTGTAACCACATTTGGACATTTAGATAAACAAAAAATAGGTATCATTAACAAACTAGATACGAAAGCTGGACATGGTGTACATACATTCCTAGACGATTTAGTAGGAAGTATTGCTGCATGTGCTGCTTCTCGTATCGCTCACCGTATGCGTGATTTAGAGGAAGATGGAGAAACATTTGCAGACATACAGCCAGATGATCTAGGACCGCATCCAAAACCGAAAAATGAAATATAATCATGACAAGAAAATCGCCATTTACTTTGATTAGTGAATGGCGATTTTTTTTCGTGTTTGCTATGATATGTATAGTAAAAGGGAGAGGATTTAGTTTTATGAAACTGCAAGATATTAAAACACTTATTACGAGTGGAACGATATTACTAGGTTTAGCGCTGTATATGATTTTTGGTGATGCACCACCAAAGAAAGAAGATCAAACAGCGAATCAAAGTGGACAAGACTTAACAGCAGAAGTATCATCTGAGAAGGCGAAAATCACAGCGAGCTATGCACAACAGGCAACTGGGAATCAGCTGCAGGAAGTGAAGTATATAGCCGTAAATGATGGTGATACTTTTAGTGTTGAACTAAATGGTGAAAAACAAAAAGTGCGCCTTTTAATGGTAGATACACCTGAAATGAATTATGATAAAGGCGAACCGATGCCATATGCTGAAGAAGCAAAAACATTTACAGAAAATACTTTAAAAAATGCTAACACTATTGAATTGCTTTTTGACAAAGGACCTGAAACAGATAAATATGGTCGATTACTTGCCTATGTTTACGTAGATGGTGTGCTATTACAAGAAGCGTTATTAAATAATGGACTTGCTGTCATGCGTTATATTAATAAACCAAATAATACACTTGAACAGGAGCTGCGTGATATACAAGCAGAGGCACAAGTGGAAAAGGTGAATATCTGGTCGCATGAAGGTTATTTTGAAAATAATCAGTTCCATATAGAGGCAGTACAATAACGCCTATATACCT
>DEQI01000079.1:4126-11946 GCA_002360295.1 Planococcaceae bacterium UBA3370 | reverse complement strand
CTCCTGAAAATTTGAGCTATTAGTAGGTTTCGGACTGCTTTGGGGAACTTGAACAACTGCTGTTGCATTTGTTTCAACAAACCCAATATTTATTCTAGTTAAGTTTATCATTTTGGTAGCGGTTGCAAATGCAGGACGTATCGGTGGAGATTGTTGGGTTCTACCGTGGTTTAGAACAAATCTATGGAAGGAAAAACAATAAGTAACTGCTAGTAAATGATCAATAAAGGCACATAAAAACACAGCCATTTCGCATGTACATGATGCAATATGGCTGTATTGTTTAATATGAAATTGGGTTTTTAAAAATTGAGAAACCCGAAGATCATTGTATAAAACTTTTGGTTGCTTTTAATAAAATCTATGTTTTACTTTTTGTCGATATCTTTAATTTCTTTCACTTCTTTTTTTACTTCATCAATTTCTTCTACTACATCACTCGTAAGTTCTTTCGCAGACTTTTTAAATTCAGACAATGTTTGTCCAACAGCTTTACCGATTTCAGGGAGTTTTTTAGGACCAAAAATGATTAAAGCTATTACTAAAATAAGAATTAACCCAGGAACACCAATATTTGAAAACATACAAATTCCTCCATAAAATGATAGTTTTTATGATTCTTCTTCTATAAGTTTAGCTTTTTTAAGCTTTCGATTATAGACAATCTTAGATAATGAGATACTGATTTCATATAAAAGTAATAAAGGAACTGCAACAATAAAGTCAGACATAAATTCTGGCGGTGTAATTACAATTGCAATTACGATTAACACAAAATAAGCATATTTTCTCAATTTAGCCATAACATATGGATTTAAAATTCCAAGTGATGTAAGGAACATCATCACAATCGGTAGCTCGAATAGCACACCAAATGGTAGTGACATATTAATAACGAATTTAAAATATCGTTCAACTGTAAAGGAAATATCCATTGCCTCATTACCAAGCTCTACTAAGAAACCTAGAACAATCGGGAAGATAACAAAATAGCCAAAAGCTAGACCCGCGATGAATAAAATAAATAAAGCTGGTACGTAAAATAATGCTATCCTTTGTTCGTGCTTTTTTAAAGCGGGTTTCACAAATAACCAAATTTGTAAGGCTAATACAGGGATGGTAAATGCGATAGCTATAATGGACGCAATAGTAAAGTATATCCAAATTACATCACTAGGTCCTAGCACTATTAATAGATCATTTAAATTTCGAGTGAAATATAAATAAATATCTTTTACAAAAAAGAACGAAACACATAGAAAAATAAAAAAAGCTATAACTGTAATAATGAGCCTTTTTCGTAATTCATCTAGGTGTTCAATTAAATTTAATTCTTTAGTATCTGAATTCATTTCTTGAATACACCCCTTTTCTCATTGATGATGAATTTAATTCCATCTTGATTCACCTATTAGTTGTACTCCAACTCACTTTTATACAGATCTCACTTTTATTCTATGTATCATAAAAACGTTATATTTGTCTAGATGGCGATAATAATATATTCGAACAAATATATTAAATCGAGTAAATTATAACAAAACTATGTGTTTTTAATTGTGTCAATTTATTAAATTTTAGATGAAATATCGTTATTAATGTAATGTTTTATTTTAAAATAGTTTAATTCATATTTTTTTAAAAAGCATTGACACTTTCTAAAATATTACTATTATATAATAATTGTAATTACTATTTTTTTGATAGGGGGCTTCGGAAAATGAAGAAAAGAAAGACCATCTTTGAATCTGCCTTAGACCAAGGTATTACAAGACGAGACTTTTTAAAAATGTGCGCTATGCTAACAGCGACAATGGGTCTTGAATACAGTCAGACTGATCAGGTAGTTGCAGCAATGGAAACGAAACAAAGAGTACCAGTATTATGGTTGCAACTACAAGATTGTACAGGATGCTCGGAATCTTTTATTCGTTCCACACATCCAAAGACTGAAAGCGTTTTATTTGACATGATTTCGCTGGAGTATACAGAAGTATTATCAGCTGCTTCAGGAACGCAAATTGAAGACCATTTAGAATCCATTATTGAAAACTATAAGGGTGAGTATATTTTAGCTGTAGAAGGTAGCTTACCTGGAGATGGCGCTTATTGTATGGTAGGTGGTAAGAGTGTAATCGATACCTTTAAACATGCGGCCCAAAATGCAAAAGCAATCATTTCATATGGTAGCTGTTCATCATGGGGAGGAATTCCTGCAGCATATCCAAACCCAACAAAGGCAAAACCAATTACAAAATATACAGGTAACACACCAGTAATTTTAGTACCTGGTTGTCCACCAATTGCAGAAGTAATGACAGGTGTAATTGCACATATTGTTACATTCGACGAAATTCCAGAATTAGATGCTGCTGGAAGACCAAAAGCATTCTATCGTCATCGTATTCATGATAAATGTAATAGACGTGCATATTTCGATGCAGGTCTATTTGTTGAGTCGTTTGATGATGAAGGGGCAAAACAAGGATATTGCTTATACAAAGTTGGATGTAAAGGACCTACTACATATAACTCCTGTGCAGAAATGCGTTGGAATGGCGGCACAAGTTATCCAATTCAAGCTGGTAACCCTTGCTTAGGTTGCTCTGAAAGTAACTTCTGGGATAACGGTCCATTCTTTACGAGAACTGCAAAAGTACCTGGTACACAAACTACAATTAATCCAGATAAGATTGGTGCAGTAGCATTAGGTGTTACAGCAGCTGGTGTTGCTGCTCACGGTGTTGCGACTGTAGTGAAAAATAAACTTGACGAAAAAAAACGAGGTGAAAACTAATGGTAGAGCGTATTGTAGTAGATCCGGTTACACGAATTGAAGGCCACTTACGCCTTGAAGCCGATATTGATGACAAAGGTATTATTAAAGATTCTTTTAGTTCTGGGACATCTGTAAGAGGAATTGAAGTTATTGTTAAAGATCGAGACCCACGTGATGTATGGGCGTTTGTACAACGAATTTGTGGTGTATGTACGTCTACGCATGCATTAGCATCTATTCGTTCAGTTGAGGATGCATTGGACATTAAAATCCCTGAAAATGCACACTTAATTCGTAACATTATGAATGCAGCTGTATTCTTACATGACCATGTTGTACATTTCTATCATTTACATGCACTAGATTGGGTAGACGTAATCAGTGCATTAGATGCTGATCCAAATGAGACTTCTAAAATTGCACAATCTATTTCTGATTGGCCAAAGTCTTCTCCAGGATACTTTAAAGAAATACAAGACAAAGTAAAAAAACTAGTAGATAGTGGTCAACTTGGTATTTTTGCTAATGGTTATTGGGGGCATGAAGCTTATAAACTGCCAGCAGAAGTCAATTTATTAGCAGTAGCCCATTATTTAGAAGCGTTAGATTGGCAAAAAGAAATCGTAAAAATTCAAACGATCCTTGGTGGAAAAAATCCACATCCTCATTATGTAGTAGGGGGGATGGCGACACCATTAGATATCAATAGTGATAATGGTATCCATGCAGAAAGATTATCACATATTTCACAATTAATTGATGAAGCAATGACATTTGTGAATCAAGTATATATCCCTGACTTAATGGCTATCGGTTCTTACTATAAAGATTGGACATATGGTGGCGGCATTAACAACTATATGAGCTATGGTGATTTTGCTCCAAAAGATCATTACGATATTTCAAGCTATCGTATGCCACGAGGTGTCATCTTAAATGGTGATTTATCAAAAATTCATGATATTGACTTGAAAGATACTTCACAAATTAAAGAGTTCGTTGATCATTCTTGGTATGAATATGAAACGAAAACAGAAGATGGTGGTTTACACCCATTTGAAGGGGAAACGAACTTAAAATACTCAGGACCAGAAGCGCCATATAAAAATTTAAATACAGATGAAGCCTATAGCTGGATTAAAGCGCCACGATATAAGGGACAACCTGTAGAAACTGGCCCGCTTGCACGCATTATGATTGGTTATGCAGCTGGAAATAAAGAAATTAAAACACTTGTAGATGACACGCTTGCAAAGTTAAATATTCCTTTAACAGCTTTACAATCGGCTTTAGGAAGAACAATTGCAAGAGGATTGGAAAGTGTATTAGTAGTTAAGTGGTTGCGCGAAGATATGGATCAACTATTGGAAAATATCAAAAATGGTGACCAAATTACATTCAATTCAGCAAAATGGGAACCTGAAACATGGGAAAAAAGTGCAAAAGGTGTTGGCTGGCTTGAAGCCCCACGCGGTGCTTTAGGACATTGGATTGTAATTGAGGATGGTAAAACAAAAGATTACCAAGCAGTTGTTCCAAGTACTTGGAATGCAACACCAAGAGATAAAAATGGCAATATAGGTGCATATGAAGCGTCGTTGAAAGGTACGCCAGTGGCTGATAAAACACAACCGCTAGAAATTATTCGTATTATCCATTCTTTTGACCCATGCTTAGCTTGTGCAGTTCATTTAACAGACTTGGAAACTGATACTCAAACAGAAATTCGAATCGGATAGGAGGAGAGGATATTGGCAAATTTACATCATTCAGGCGAAAGTAGTGAAACATGCTATAAAAATAACCGACCTCCAAAGGTAAAAAAAGTATCAGACGACCTTGTGAAAATTTATGTGTGGGAATTGCCAGTAAGAATATTCCATTGGATTAATGCTGGGGCGATAGTAGCGCTTATGCTTACAGGTTTTTATATTGGTAATCCATTTTTCGCCTCCATCTTGCAAGAAGAAGCATCTAGTTTCATTATGGGGTGGGTACGATATATCCACTTCTTTGCAGCCTTCCTATTTACAGTGAACTTACTTGTCAGATTCTATTGGGCATTTGTGGGTAATAAATACGCTACATCCAATATTTTACGTAAAATTTTCTGGAAAGACACATGGGAAGCAGTGAAATTTTATTTATTCATGAAACATAAGAAGCCACACTTTGTTGGTCATAATCCATTAGCGCAGTTAAGCTATTGGATTGTCATCGGTGGGGGCTCAATTATCATGATTTTTACAGGCTTCTACTTATATATTGAACCTCAACCAGAATCATTCTGGGGGAAAATGTTTGGATGGGTAACATTCTTTGGTGATAGTTTTGAAATCCGTTCATGGCACCATTTAGTTGCTTGGGTATTCATGCTCTTTACAGTTGCTCATGTTTATTTATCTATTCGTGAAGACTATTTAGAGAAAAACGGCACAATGAGTTCCATCTTTACAGGATATAAAACAGAATCTAAGCACACACTTGGAAAAAAAGTAGAGGAACAAGTACTTGGAGAAGACAATGACGAAAAAAAATCGTAATCAGATAACTATATTGGGCATTGGGAATACATTATATACCGATGAAGGATTAGGTGTTCATGCACTGTCTCCTTTAGAAGAGCTATATGGTATGGATGAACAAGTAGAAATAGTGGATGGTTCAACAGATGGCATGAGTCTTTTAGGGCCAGTTGAGGATACAGACTATTTAATTATTATTGATGCCATTAACGCTGGGAAAGAGGGCGGATCCATCATTGAATTACGTGGTAACGATATTCCGGCTTATTATGGTGTTAAAATGTCTATCCATCAGCTTGGATTTCAGGAAGTGCTGTTGGCTTCGAAGTTACGAGAAAAATATCCGAAGAATATTGTCATGATTGGTATGCAACCTACTTCTTTGGAGCTTGGCATTGGGCTTTCAGCAACAAATGAAGCGAAACTACCAGAGCTTGTTCAATTAGTCCAGCAACAAGTGAATACATGGAAGAATGAAATGGCATGAATCGACTAGATTTTCTAAAAGAATTGAAAAATAGTCTTGTTGAAACGGTTCAATCCGCTTGTGCACCTATTATAGAAGATAAGATGGACAAAATTGATCGTTCTATAGATGTGCTGTCACAGTTGCAATGGTGGCATGTGACGAATCAAATGAGCGAGAAAGAAACAATAGAACAAAAGTATATTGACGGACAAAGTCTTTTACTTGTTCATGCCAATAACACAATTCGTGTATTTAATGGAACCTGTCCTTCTTGCAACCATTTGTTACACGTTTTTCAAATGGATTGCACATGTAAATGTATGAATTGCGAAGAGGAATTTTCTTTTGCAAGCAGCGATGCGAATTGCTGCTTGCAAGAGCATCCTTTGAAACGACATGAAGACGGTTATTATGTAGGTTTGAAAAAAAGAAGATAGGTTTAAATAATTAAAAATAACAAGAAGTTTGAGACATGACTGTTGAATAATAGTCGTGTCTTCAACGTCTTAAGATGTACAGATTCTACGAATGAAACCGTGTAGGACTGATGATAACATTTTGAAATTAGGTGAAGAATATGCATGAAATGGCTCTTATGGGAGATATTTTAAACATTATTATAGAAGATGCTGAAAAAAAGGGCATTCAACAATTTAATAAGATCGATTTAAAAGTCGGTGAATTAAGCAATGCGATGCCAGACGCGCTAAAAATGGCGTTTGAAATATATAAGGAACAAAATCATCATTTGTTTTCTGAAGGAGCGAGCCTTCATATTCACTATGAAGAAGCTTTATCGGAGTGTATATTTTGCAACACAGTATACAAGCCTAATTTGAAAATATCTATCTGTCCCTCGTGTAACATGCCATCAGGAAAACTAATTTCAGGTGAAACATTTCAAGTTTTATCTTATGAAGGAGAGTAAATAGCATGAAAGTAGAACTAAACACAAATATATTAACTAATAATAATATGGCTGCAGGCTTTAATCGCGATTTATTTATGAATACGAAAACGCTTGTAATCAATTTGATGAGCTCACCAGGAGCAGGAAAAACAACGCTATTAGAAGAAACGGTAAAAGCATTATCGAGCAAATATCGCATTGGGGTTATTGAAGGAGATTTAGCAACTGAAAAAGATGCAGATCGTATCCGTCAACAAGGTGCAAAAGCCGTTCAAATTAATACGCATGGTGGTTGTCATTTAGATGCACGAATGATTGCAGCAACATTACCTGAATTTGATTTAGATGAGATCGATATTTTGTTTATCGAAAATGTAGGTAATTTAGTTTGTCCATCTGGTTATGATCTTGGTCAGCATCATAAAATCGCTGTATTAAGTGTGCCAGAAGGAAATGATAAAATTCCAAAATATCCACAAATGTTTATGCGTACGGAATTAGTCCTGTTAAATAAAGTGGATTTGCTACCATATTTAGATTTCGATGTCGAAATGGCGGTAGAAGATCTTAAAGGAATTAACCCAGAATCAAAATTATTGCAGGTATCTGCAAGAACACAAGAAGGTATGGATAGTTGGTTTTCTTGGATTGAAGAGGCGTATCAAGCATGTTTGAAACAATAAAACTTTCTATTGTTGGAAGAGTGCAAGGCGTAGGATTTCGCCCTTTTATTTATCAATTAGCAAAAGAGTGCCAATTATATGGGACAGTTCAAAATAATATGGATGGTGTGGAAGTTTTTGTCGAGGGTGAGCCTATGCAAGTGGAACGATTTTTGCAAAGCATAGAACAAAAAGCACCCAGATTATCTCGAATTGATCAAATGGTTATTCAAAAAGAAGACTTTAAAGGCTTTGAAGATTTTTCTATTATTGAAAGCAGACGAGAAGGAACATCTCAGCTTGTGATTCCAATCGATGCAGGAGTATGTGATGAGTGTCTTGCAGAAATGAATAACCCAGACAATTTCCGCCATCATTATCCTTTTATAACATGTACACAATGCGGACCCCGCTACACCATTATTGATGAACTTCCTTATGACCGCCCATATACTTCAATGGCTCACTTTGAGCT
>DEQI01000079.1:1041-3938 GCA_002360295.1 Planococcaceae bacterium UBA3370 | reverse complement strand
TTATGCTGTGATGCCAGCAATACTGAAGCGGTCGCACTATTGAGGAGCAGGAAAAACCGTCCTAATCGACCATTAGCTGTGATGAGCTTTTCAATAGATGCAGTGAAAGAGTTTGCTTTTGTTTCAGCGGAAGAAGAAAAATTATTAAAAAGTCCAGAAGCACCGATAGTTATTTTACAAAAAAACTCGAACTATCATTTAGCAGATCAAGTAGCACCCAATATGAAGTCAATCGGTGTCATGCTACCCTATTCTCCTTTGCATACTCTTTTATTAAAAGAAACGGGAGAGCAGACTTTGGTCATGACAAGTGCTAATGTTTCTGGTTTGCCCATTGTTTATAAAAACGAAGAATGCAGGCAGTATCTAGGAGAAATTGCAGATTTTTATTTAATGCATAATCGACCGATTTTACATCCTGTTGATGACTCCGTTGTTCAAATCGTACAGGGAGAGACAGACTTTTTCAGAAAATCTCGTGGTTATGTACCTGACCCATTATTTAGTGATAAAAATGTGGATGGCATTGTAGCTTTGGGTGGACAGCAGAAAACGACCTTTGCATTAGGTAGAAATCATCAAGTTTTTATAGGTCCTCATATTGGAGACTTAGCTAATTTAAATACGATTGAGCACTATAAAAATGAACTGCAGCATTTGTTGAAATGGGTTCAGCCAAATCAAAACATCGGTGTTATTGATTATCATCCCAACTATCAAACGCGTCAATTAGTAAAAGAGTTTACGTTTGATAACGTAGTAGAAGTACAACATCATCATGCACATATGGCTGCTTGCTTAGCCGATAATGGAATCGAAGGTGATGCATTTGGGATAATTTTAGATGGTACAGGCTACGGATTTGATGGTAATATATGGGGTTTCGAAGTGTTTTATGGGGATTGTAAGGAAGTTCAGCGATTAGCCCATTTACATTATACAGCTTTACCTGGTGGAGAGGCATGTATTCGAGAACCATGGAGAAATGCTGTTGGTATGCTTTTAACGCTATTAGGTGAGGAAGGATTCAAAATAAGTGAACAACTGTATCCTTCTAAAAAAGAAGCCATTTCTGTTTTACGTGCCATGGTTGAAAAAGGGTTGAATACGGTCTATGCCGGAACTTGTGGCCGATTGTTTGACGCTGTTAGCAGTATGATCGGTATTTGTGACAAATCTACTTATGATGGTGAAGCAGCGATACGCTTGTCTGAATTGGCTAATTTAGATCAGCAAGTAGATGCTTATAGCTATGAAATAGTGGAAAATGAACAAAAATTAACATTTAATTTTAGTAGAATGCTAGTACAAATTGTCGAAGATATTACGAACGGAAAAGAGACGAAAGAAATTAGCACAGCCTTTCATGAAACAATTGTACAAGCGTTAGTGGATGGAATGAATCGATTACACAAAGCTTTCCCTCAATATAACAAAAAAATTGTTTTATCGGGTGGTAGTTTACATAATCGATATTTGAAAGAACGTTTAAAATCTTGTTTATCTGCAGCAGGATTTGAAGTATATACACATCGCCGTATACCATGTAATGATGGCGGTTTATCTTATGGACAGTTAATGGTAGCTGCAGCAAAAAGGGAGGAAAGAACATGTGTGTAGGAGTGCCAGCTAAAGTAATTGAAAAACAAGAATACAGTGCAATTGTAGATGTCATGGGTTCACAAACTAAAGTAGGCATCATTTTTATTCCTGAAGTGCAAGTAGGTGACTATGTCATTGTACATGCAGGGCAAGCCATGTCGATTGTAGATGAGCAATACGCAAAAGAAAGTGTTGAAGAGTGGAGGAAGTTTGTCGATGCGCGAGATTCTCAGTCAATCCTCTAATCCTAAAATTATTAAACCTATGTTACAAAAGGTAATTGAACTAGCCAATTTATTCAAAGAACGTTACAACAGACTTCCTGTTTTCATGGAAGTTTGTGGTTCACATACACATGCATTAGCTGAATCGGGTATTAAACAAGCCTTAAAGGATCATGTACGACTGATTTCAGGACCTGGTTGCCCTGTTTGTGTAACGGATCAACAATCCATCGATGCCATGATTGAATTATCACAGGGAGAAAACCGTATTATTTGTACATTTGGTGATATGATGCGTGTCCCAGGTTCGAAATACTCTTTAATGGAAGAAAAGACAAAAGGGAAAGATATTCGCGTACTCTATTCACCTGTCGAAGCGATTACCATTGCAGAAGAAAATCCTGACAAAGAAATTATCTTCCTTGGTATTGGATTTGAAACGACTATTCCCATATTAGCTATTTTGATGCAAGAGGCAGAGAAAAAACAATTAACGAATTTCTCAATTTGGATGACGACAAAGCTTGTAAAACCTGTATTAGAATATTTAATGCAATCAGGAGAGGTACATCTTGATGGGTTCATTCTGCCAGGCCATGTATCTATCGTTTTAGGGGAAGATTCCTATTCTTACTTAGTAGATGATTACAATATTTCTGGGGTAATCGGAGGATTTGAACCTGCAGAAGTGTTAAGCACAATCTATAAACTTATTCAATTAGCTTATGATGGCGAAAAAGCGATTCTGAATGATCATCCTTCGATTGTCACAAAAGAAGGAAATATTGTTGCCCAAAAACTAATGGATAAGTACTTTATCGAATGTGATGAACGCTGGCGTGGAATAGGTGTTATTGCTAATAGTGGATTAGATGTAAAACCAGAATATAGTCAATTTAATGCTAAACTCAAATTTAATGTAGAAGTAAAAGAACCACGAAAAACAAAATGTCGTTGTGGTGAAATTATTGTGGGGAAAATTACACCTGAGGAGTGTCCTCTATTTGGTAAAGCATGTACACCTCGTAAACCAATTGGTCCATGCATGGTTTCGACTGAAGGTAGCTGTGC
>DEQI01000079.1:0-903 GCA_002360295.1 Planococcaceae bacterium UBA3370 | reverse complement strand
GAATCAAAATTCGATGCAGCCGTTCTCTCCATGCAACAAGGAAAAATAGCTGTTACAACAGACTCATTTGTTGTTAAACCTTTATTTTTCCCTGGAGGCTCTATTGGGAAGCTTGCGGTTGCAGGTACAGTGAATGATTTAGCTGTAAGTGGAGCGAAGCCACTTTATTTAACATGCGGTTTTATTATAGAAGAAGGCTTTCCGCTAAAAGATTTAAAAACAATTGTACAAAACATGGCAGACGAGGCAAAAAAAGCTGGTGTTGTACTTGTTGCTGGAGATACAAAAGTCGTAGAGCGCGGTAGTTGTGATGGTGTATTTATAAATACTACGGGTATTGGTGTGATAAAAGAAGAAACAATGGTTCCTGTCTTTGAAGAAGGTGATGCAGTCATCGTTTCAGGGACATTAGGTGATCATGGTATTGCGATTTTATCAGCTCGAGGTGATTTAGGTATTACCAGTCCTGTACAAAGTGATTGTGCAGCATTGAATCATATGTTAGAAAAAGTGACGGAAGTTTCTAAAAAAGTTCGTATTATGCGTGATCCAACAAGAGGAGGATTAACTACTACACTTGTGGAAATCGCTGAAGATTTTGGTGTAACTATTACAATAGAAGAAGATCTTATTCCGATTAAAGACGAGGTCCATGGCGCTTGTGATTTGCTAGGCTATGATCCATTGTACTTAGCAAATGAAGGGAAAGCGATTATCATCGTTGCAAATGAGGATAAAGAGAAAGTACTTGAAGCCATTCGTCAGCTGCCAGAAGGTCAAGATGCTGAATGCATTGGTATCGTATCGAGTACGGAAAAAGGACAATTGTTATTAGAAACATCTCTTGGCGTAAAACGTATGCTACATCGCTTATCAGGCATTATGTTGCCACGTATTTGTTAA
>DEQI01000326.1:9811-21028 GCA_002360295.1 Planococcaceae bacterium UBA3370 | reverse complement strand
ATACAGAATTTCCTCTACTCATTCCTATTAATGTATATCACGTTTTTGGAAGTTACCACCTTTGACTTCTACTACTTCATAAACAATTACAAATGCAGTAGGGTCAATTTCCCGAATAATTTCTTTCAGTTTACTGTCTTCCAAACGGTTGATGACACAAGTAATTTCTTTAAATTCTTGGTTTGAATAAGCCCCATAAGCTGTTTTAAATGTAGCAGAGCGTCCTAAACGGTCTCGAATCGTCTCCACCATTTCTTCTGGTTTGCTCGTAATAATATTGAACGTTTTTGAACCGCTTAAACCTTCTTCTACAATATGGACCACTTTTGAGGCAATAAAGTAAGCAATCGCAGATAATATCGCTCCTTGAAAACCGAACACGGTTGAAACGATTATAAATACAAATAAATTTAAAAATAGTATTAAATCACTAGTACCAAATGGTAATTTTCGAGAAAGTAGTACAGCTAACATATCAATGCCATCTAATGCACCGCCATTTCTCAAAGCAATCCCCATACCAAAGCCGATAATAATACCACCGACAACAGTAACTAATAATGTATCCCCATGAATAATAGTAGGTACATGATGCATTAATGAAGTACCTATTGAAAGAGAGACGATTCCAATTATAGAAAAGATAGCAAAGCTTTTTCCGATTTGTTTATAGCCCAAATAAATAAAAGGGATATTTAGTAGGGCGATGAGTACACCTAATGGTAATCCAAATAGTGTGGAACCAACGATACTTAGACCTGTAACGCCTCCATCTGAGACATTGTTTGGGATTAAAACTGCTTCTAGTCCGTATGCAGCAATAAATCCACCAATGATAATCATTAAAACTCTTACACTTTTGTTTACACCTGTATGTTTACTGGTCATAAATAAAAATAATTCCTCCTCAATTCTTAAACATCTATTTTAATAATATACTAAAAAAATTTTATAACAAAATTATAAATGGAAAAATAAATTTTTTTCAATAGATAAGTACTGAAATATTAGCTCTGTTTGTTGCTTGTAAAATGTTATTTCCAAGTAGTGATAGTCAAGTATTCATTAGTTCGATCCATTCTATAGCTATGAAAAACTATAGGTAAATTATCTAAAAAGTGAGATAATTAAATCAAGGAAACTATGTACATGTCATTTAATCGAAAATAGAGAGGTGTTCATAATGAAAATTGGTTTAAGTACTTATAGCTTAATAAAAAAAATGAACAACGGAGAAATGAATGTTTTAGATGTATTACAATGGGTAGCTGATCATGGTGGGGAGCATGTGGAGCTTGTTCCGTATGGATTTACTGTTGTAGATAATTATGAGCTAGCGACACAAATAAAAGAAAAGGCCGCTGCATTACAGTTAGAATTATCTGCTTATTCGATGCCAGCAAACTTTATTCATGATAGTGAAGAAGCATTTTTGGAGGAAATTGAGCGTATAAAAAAACATGTAGATGTTGTGCATCATATGGGCATTAAAATGATGCGCCATGATGTAACGTTGTTTACGGTTTCTAAAGAATATACGACGATTCATTATTATGTAGAGCATTTTGATGAAATGGTAAGAGGATGTCAATTAATAGCGGATTATGCCAAACAATTTGGCATAACGACTACGATAGAAAATCATGGGTTCAATGTACAAACAAGTGACCGTGTACAGCAGTTGATCCATGCGGTTAACCGCGATAATTTTAAAACAACATTAGATATAGGGAATTTTTTATGTATTGATGAGGCACCGCTAGTCGGAGTGAAGAAAAATATTCCGTATGCAGCGACAGTTCATTTTAAGGATTTTTATATTCGCCCCTATTATGAAAATCCAGGCGGGGGAGAATGGTTTAGAACAGTACACGATAATTATTTACGAGGGGCAATTGTTGGACATGGTGATATAAATATCCGAGAAATTATTAAAATTGTAAAAAGCTCAGGCTATGACGGGTTTCTAACCGTAGAATTTGAAGGAATGGAAGATTGTGAAGTAGGTTCTAAAATAGGTATGGATAATTTGCGCCGTCTATGCCAAGAGTGCGACCTGTAGATGATCGATTTAGAGTTTCATTGAAGTGGTGGAGATTAATAAAAGGAATTAATTTAACAAATGGTTCTTAACATGATATATAACGCAAAAAAGGCATTTACGCAGGAATCAGATTAAAGTTAGGCAAATTTGTTTATTCCTCATTATGGTAAGTGTTAACAAATAATAATTGATAACTTTAGTTGAAACCTTCTAGCATGCTATTCGTATAATAAGCATTACGAAAAAGAAGGAGTTTTCTTTGTTGAAAAACAAAAATTTATCAAAAGTTTTAAAGCATTTCATGTTTATGTGGATATTGACAGCAATCGGTTTATTTGTTGGTACAATGCTACAGCCTGCTATTATCATGCCGATTTCAATTATTACGCTAATTTTACTCATTATTGTCATTTTTGTTCGAAATGTACGTTTAGCAAATTCGATTATGTATGCAATACCATTTTTACTTGGAATTACACTATTTTGGACTACTCAGTTTTATATCAATGAGCTCGGCGGTGCACTTGTATTTAGTGTATTTATCGGGACGATTTTCATTTTTATTGTGTTAGCTTTTATCGGTATGATGATCAAAGACATATCGGGCATAGGTAGTTATTTATTTGCTGGACTTGTTGTAGTTATTGTGTTCTCAGTGATTTTCATGTTTGTTCCTGTTGGAAATACGGTAGCCCTGTTACTTGCAGGTGTAACTGTTTTATTATTTACGATTTATACAGTGTATGATTTTAACTTAATTCGCCATAATCATGTCAGGGATAATGAAGTTGTAGGAATGGCACTAAATTTATATTTGGACTTCATTAATTTATTTACGAATATTTTAGAGATTATTTGGCGTTTAAAGGATGAATAATGTAAGCACTTTTATTGCTAACCATTTCATTTTGTCTTATCGTTAAGTAGAGAGACAGGCGGAAGTGGTGAATAGTAATGGTGTTTTCCATTTTTAAGAAAAGTGTACGTGAAAAACAAGTACTCGTTAACCAAGTTGAAATTTGTATTTCTAATGTCGCACAGCACGGTGATGACATTTATGAGGCGTTTGAAAATAAGGATCATGTACAATTAATTGAATATGGCTGTACTTCCAATTGTGAAGTATGTGATTGTCATGCTTTTGCTGTAGTCAATGGAGAAATCATGCAAGCGGATGATCAGCAGCAGCTCATTCAATTGATTAATAGTTCATTAGTGTAGTATTCAAAGAGGGAGTGTGTGTAACAACATATTGTTCACATACTCCCTTGTTTAGTTAGTCATTAAAAGAAAAAAGTAGTTGAAAAGAGTAGGGAAAAATTTTTAGAAAAATGCTTGACTTACTTTTCGTAACTTGATATTATTATCTCGAAGTTGAGATAATTAAATTCGAAATAAATAGGTACGATAACAAAAGGGTATTTTATTTTTTTGACATATATCTCGATTTCAAGGTAAATGATTTATCTATATAAGTCGAAAGTTGGTGTAACATGAGTTTTTTTAAAAATATATTTGGGAATAAACAACAGGAGGAAGAACAAATGGCACAATTAAAAATTGGAATTATTTTAGGATCAACACGTGAAGGACGCGTAAGCCCACAAGTAGGGGCTTGGGTTAAAGAAGTTGCAGATAAACGCGGAGACGCTGAGTACGAAATTATTGATATTGCTGACTTTAAATTACCTTTATTAGGTGAAGGTGGCGACGCTTCTGGTGCTGCAGCATGGTCAGAGAAAGTGGCAAGTTGCGACGGATTTGTATTTATCGTTCAAGAATACAATCATTCCATTACAGGCGCATTAAAAAATGCATTAGATTATTTACGTGTAGAATGGAACAACAAAGCAGCTGGTATCGTTTCTTACGGTTCAGTTGGAGGTGCCCGTGCAGCTGAGCACTTACGTGGTATTTTAGGAGAACTATTAGTAGCAGATGTACGTGTTCACCCAGCATTATCACTTTTCACTGATTTTGAAAATGGGTCAGTATTTAAACCAAAAGAAGTTCAAGAAGAATCAGTAAACCAAATGTTGGATCAATTAATTCCTTGGTCAAAAGCTTTATTTACAATTCGCTAATAACTGTAGGCTGTCGTTATGACAGCCTTTTTGTTTTTTTATCTTAAGTTCAACATTGATAGTGTACTAGCTAGTTGAAATTATAGTGTTTGAAATTGTTATTACGTACAAAATTCACTTCTAACACAACAAAACCTCGGCAAGAGTATTAGATTGTCGGACATAAGGGTATCGTTTTTTCCATTTGATTTTGATTTTTGAATTTTGTTAGCTACTGTAAATCCACCTATATGTCCGTTTTGATCATAATTAAATCATTATTTTTGAAAGCTATAATAGTGTGATAATGCTAAAAAAATAAAGTAGAAGTATTTATATTTAGATGAAAGTTACCTTAAAAGTAGGGCTCATATTGAATTAGTAAGGTAATGGCAATCTTTGAAATGCATAGTATTTTTCTATATAAATCTTACTATAAAAATTAGCATTGACAAAATGTCTAATTTTACATAATATTTGTGTTAACTTATTTAATTTTTAGGTTAACTATATTGCGTAGGGGTGTTATTGTGGCTGAAATTACTAGAAGTTATTCAAAATGGAGAACGATCGATTTAGTTTATTGTGGATTATTTGCAACATTGATGATGGTAGGAGCTAATATTACAACAATTGCTCCATTTTTAGTCGTTGGTGGTGTGCCGATCACATTGCAAACATTTTTTGCCGTTCTCGCTGGGCTAGTATTAGGTAGTCGGAACGGTGCTATCGCTTGTACAGTTTATATGCTTGTTGGTTTAGCTGGTGCGCCTGTATTTTCAAAATTTATGGGAGGATTATCGTATATTTTCATTCCAACATTCGGATTTGTTGTTTCATTCATTTTAGCGGCGTATGTTGCCGGTAAAATTGTGGAGAGCTATAAAACAGCTAGGTCATATATTGTTGCAGCACTTGTTGCAACAGCAATTAACTATCTGATAGGCACGAACTGGATGTATTTTGCCTACATGTTTTGGGCAGGTGCTCCAGAAGGATTTTCATATAAAATAGCATGGGCATGGATGCTTCCACCAATGCCTAAAGATATTATTCTAGCAATATTCGGTGGTATTTTAGCTTACCGATTACAAAAAGTGTTGAAAATCTTACCGGTCAAATCATAACAATCAACTGTAGATCACTCGACAAAATCGAGCGTATCTACAGTTTTTATTTTGGTAGTACTTCAACTCCATAATATGAAAAGCTCATAAAAGTTATAAAAGAAAAACACTGCTTGACATACGCTATGAAAGTATGTTAAATTTATCTCGAATTAAAGATATTTGAATTCGTAATAAAAGGAGGCGATTCTTTGGAGCAAGCTGATGAAAAAATAAGGGCAGTAACTGTCATACTTCGTGCAGCACAATCAATAGAAGAGGCTGTAAGGAAGGATGTCGCTCGCTATGGATTAAATACAACTGAATTCGCCGTTTTAGAAGCGCTGTATCATAAAGGGCGTATGCCGATTCAAATAATAGGTAAAAAAATTTTAATTGCAAGCAGCAGTATTACGTATGTTGTTGATAAATTAGAAAAGAAGCATTTAATATGTCGAAAAGGATGTGCAAGCGATCGTCGAATAACTTACGCAAGTTTGACGGAGCAAGGTCATACTCTAATGAATGATATTTTTCCGAAGCATAAAGAAAAAATGGCGCAATTATTTGATGGCGTGGAGGCACAGTCACTATATGACATGAATGAAGTATTAAAACAAATTGGTATGAAAGCAACATCATTTTAATTTTTTTTAAATAAATATCTCGAAACTGAGATAAATTGGAGGAGTTTTAAAATGAATCATTTAAAAGGAATACACCACGTAACAGCGATTACGAGTAGTGCAGAGGAGAACTATAAATTTTTCACATATGTTTTAGGGATGCGTTTAGTAAAGAAGACAGTGAATCAAGATGATATTCAAACATATCATTTATTTTTCGCAGATGATAAAGGAACTGCAGGAACAGATATGACATTTTTTGATTTTCCAAACATTCCAAAAGGAGTGCATGGTACTAACGAAATTTCGAAAACATCATTCCGAGTACCGACAGACGAAGCGTTACAATATTGGGTGAAACGCTTTGATCGTTTGCAAGTAGCACATACAGGTATCATTGAACAATTTGGTAAAAAAACTTTATCGTTTGTTGATTTTGATGATCAACAATATCAACTTATTTCTGATGAGAACAATACAGGAGTTCCTTCAGGTACACCGTGGGAAAAAGGACCAATTCCACTTGAATATGCAATTACTGGTTTAGGACCTATATTTGTACGAGTAAGCAATTTCGAATATTTTAAGCAAGTGCTTGAAAAAGTGATGTTATTCAATGAAATAGCTCAAGAAGGTCAGTATCATTTGTTTGAAGTAGGGGAAGGCGGTAATGGAGCTCAAGTAATCGTTGAGTACAATACTGTTTTACCAAATGCTAGACAAGGGTTTGGAACAGTTCACCATGCTGCATTCCGCGTCGAAGACCGTGCAATGCTGGAAGAATGGCAGGAGCGCTTTGAAAGCTTTGGCTTCCATACTTCAGGTTATGTAGATCGCTATTTCTTTGAATCACTTTATACACGTGTAGCACCACAAATATTATTTGAGCTTGCTACAGATGGCCCAGGATTTATGGGGGATGAGCCTTATGAAACAGTAGGTGAGAAATTGTCATTACCTCCTTTCTTTGAGGCAAAACGTGCTCAAATTGAACAACTAGTGAGACCTATTGATACAGTGCGTAGTACAATACATTTCGAAAAAGAATATGAGTAAAAATGAGGGACTTTATGTGGATTTTTTAAAGCTTATTGAAAAAAGACGTTCGGCTAATAATTTTATGAAAGAAGTCAGTATTACAGAAGCAGACTTAAAGGCTATTTTTGATGATGTCAAGTATACACCAACTGCATTTAATTTACAGCATGCACATTATATTAGTGTCATTAATGAAGAAGTGAAAGAACAAATTCGTGAAGCTGCATACGGTCAATATAAAATTCATTCTGCTTCAGCGGTCATTATCGTTACAGGTGACCGTTACGCGTATCGTCAAACAGCAGAATTAAATAAAGGGATGCTGGATTTAGGGATCATTACGGAAATAGAATTAGAAAATATGATTAAAGAAAATACTAATTTTTATGAAAGCCGTGGCGAACAATTTATGAAGGAAGAAGCGATTCGCAATGCTTCCATTTCGGGGATGATGTTTATGCTCGCTGCTAAAAATAGAGGGTGGGATACTTGTCCGATGATTGGGTTTGATCAAGATAAGGTTCGCCAAATATTAAATATTGATGCAAATCATGAAATAGTATTAATGATTACTATTGGGAAAGAAAAAGAAAGTAGTCGTCGTTTACGCGGTTATCGTAAGCCGGTTAATGAATTTGTGAAAGTCATCAATTAAAACAGAGGGTGTTTCGAATTTGTGTTCGAGACATCCTCTTTCTGTGTGCTTGCATATATGATTATAAAGTTTGTGCAATTTCTTCAATATCTTCTGCAATTTTAGCCAGATGTTGCATAGCTTCTGAAATTTCAACTGTTGCTGATGATTGGTTAGTGGAGATGGATAATGTATCTTCAACAGTCTGTGTAACTTCATGTACTTTTTCCTTCATAGACTCAAGAAGGTGTCGAATTTCGTTGACTGAGTCGGCGCTTTGATCCGCAAGCTTTGTAATCTCTTTTGCCACTACACTAAAGCCTTTTCCGTGCTCTCCAGAACGTGCTGCCTCGATTCCCGCGTTAAAGCCTAGAATACGGGTGCTTTTTGCGACACTATTAATCATATCTAATATTTTTGCCGAATTTTCTACTTGGTTAGAAAGGTTCTGTTGTGCTTCTAACACTTGTTTCATAAAGTCGTTCAAATTTGTTGCAGAAGCAGTCAGTTCTTCAGTAGATGCACTTATTTGTTGAGAAGAAGCAGAGAACTGTTCAGCTGCTTGTAGTAAATTGGATTGCTTATTTGTATTCGAGCTTATGCTCATACAACCAATTACTTGATTGTGTTCATCAAAAATAGGAGTAGAAACTATTTTCGTTGCCATTCCGTAAATTTCTTTTGGGATGATTATCGTTTCGGTCGATTTTGATCGTAGTACTTTAAATTGAGGGTCATTTGGTTGAAGTACATAGCCCACTGCACTTCCTAATTTGCCGAAATCTTTAGATGTAGACATATAGAGAACTTTTTCAGTATCAGATACAGAAAAAAGAACATCCTCTACAAAAAGTTCTTTTATCATTGGTGCCATTTGTACAATTCCCTTTAATAGTTCATGCTCTGTTTGAATAACATCCATTAGTATCCTCCTTCTTTTAGTTAGAAGTTTTAAATTTAAAAATTTGATATATGTACCTGAAATGAACAAATTTTACGAATGTTATTTTTGTTTTCATTTTGATCTATGTATTTACAAGAAAAACGCTGTTAAACAAATAAAAGTGGAGAAAGGTAACTCCCTATCTCCTTTCTAAGGAAACGATTAGGAGTTAACTAATCTCCACTTTATATTAGTAATCACCATAAAAAAAATACATTGGAAATGATATCAAATGATGTTCATAAAAGATGTTCGTTTTAATTATCCCATAATATTGTATCCTGAGTCGACATAAATTGTTTCACCTGTAACTCCACGTGAAAGGTGACTAAGCATAACAATGGTCATATCGGCAACTTCTTCTTGGTTTGTGTTACGTTTTAATGGCGCTTGTTCTTCAATTTTACTTAAAATTTTATTAAAGCTTGGTACACCTTTCGCCGCTAATGTTCGGATTGCACCAGCAGAAATTGCATTGACGCGAATATTTTCAGCACCTAAATCTGCAGCTAAATAACGCATAGATGCTTCTAATGCAGCCTTTGCAACGCCCATTACGTTATACCCATCTAGTACACGCTCTGCTCCTAAATAGCTCATTGTGACGATGGAAGCACCATCCGCTAAATAAGGTTTTGCAGCCTTACTTACGGCGATTAATGAATAAGCACTTGTATCCTGTGCAAATGCATAGCCATCACGAGATGTTTCGACAAAGCGATTCTTTAAATCCTCTGCATTAGCAAAAGCAACAGAGTGTACGATTCCATGAATTTGACCGAACTTTTCACCGATTTGTTCAAACGCTTTTGTGATGCTTTCATCACTGTTTACGTCGCATTCGACAACAGCAGTTTGATAATCTGTGTAATCAGCAAGCATTTTATCAATTTTACCTTTTGAGCGTTCTTTACGGTATGTGAAAATAACGTTAGCGCCAACCTCAAAAAGTTTTTTCGCAATGCCCCAAGCGATACTGCGTTCATTAGCAACGCCCATCACGACAATATTTTTATTTTTTAATTGTAATAAATCCATTTAATACACCCCTTCAATATAATTATAGCTATTATTAGTACCAACTACTAATAATGACTATAACATTCCAAAAAACAGTGTGCAACAAAATTTTCGATCGAAAAAGGACTGCCTTATAAGTCATTACTTACAAGACAGTCCTTTGTATAATTATTCGAATTTTAATGAATCGCCGTCGAATGTTTCGTCAGCTACTTTAATAGAATCTGTTGGGCAGCCTTCGAATGCATCTTGCATGTCTTCTAGTAGATCTTCTGGCACTTCAGCAGTCCCCATATTATCATCTAAAATAACGAAAGCAATTCCTTCATCATCATAATCATAAATGTCTGGTGCAGCAGCTCCACAAGCGCCACAAGCGATACATGTATCTTTATCAACAATTGTATATTTTGGCATTGTTTTCTCTCCTTTTTTCCAATCGCTTCCTTAAGCTTCTTTATTATTCTAAAGCTGTTTACTTTACTTTTCAACAGTCAATGTTTTGAATTCATACTAATGTATGAAATGTTCACACAATAAAGATATTGACTTTGTAGTCGTGGATATTTCGGTAATTCTCATTATAACATATTAAACTGAAGGCAAAGCTATAGTCAA
Source organism: Planococcaceae bacterium UBA3370 (assembly GCA_002360295.1). Lineage (GTDB taxonomy): Bacteria > Bacillota > Bacilli > Bacillales_A > Planococcaceae > Metasolibacillus. The sequence goes on along the minus strand of DEQI01000326.1, from coordinate 10,936 downwards.
ACATAATCAATATATAATGATTAATGTAAGGCTATTTTTTTTTGAAAGAGCGTACAAGAAGAAGTAGATACAAACAATATGGACCCACCATTGTAACGCTTGAACATGGAGATTTACCAATCGTTTTAGAAGAAAATTAAAACGCTAAATCATATAAAGATAGTGATACTTTAAGGATTGTGTTAGCATTAATAACGGAACATATGGATGAAACCATAAAAAAGTTAAAAGAGCATCAAGTGAATTTCATTGTAGATCAACCACAGGATTGTCCACTCGGAAAAGATGTTTTGTTTGCTGGTCAGCCAACGCTTGTTGGGCAAAACGGACTGCCTGCGCTTTGAATATTGGAAATGTCAGAAAAGCCTTGGTATTATTTTGCTAATAGGCTTTTTTGTTTTTAGACTGAAAAGGGGGATTTGAATTGATTTTGCAACAAATTCTTTTGCGGATTTTGTCACAGTTAAATAATGAAAGAACAATATCTGCAGCTTTTCATTTATTACGTGGAAAACGTTCTGGCCAAACGATACAAGATGTCGGTATATTTAAACTTCACCAGTATTTTTGCTTATTGCCGAAACTATCTAGAAATAAATTTGATCAGGAAATCACGCAAATGATGGAGGAAGAGTACTTAGTAAAGATTGATGAAATGGGTCATTACCGTATGACAGCAAAAGGTTTGGAAAAAGGGAAAGAAGAGTTGCCATGTTCTTTTAATAGCTGGAATTTTAGAGGGAATGAGCATATTTTTTTTGCACGATTAGCACTTATTGTACAAGCATTATCCTATCAATCTTCCAATACGAAGCAGTTTATTCCCATTCAGCGTGACGATCAAATACAACATTTCGTAAGAGCGTTTTTACTTGAAAATAAATATCAAGCAGGACATTTACAGCAGGAGCTTTTCCGAGAAATAACGGATAGTATTGAAAAACTACCAATTACAGTATTGCAAAAGGAATTACTCGTTAATCGGTTAACGGGTAAAGATATTCCTGGATACACTTGGCAACAGCTAGCGTTTGAGACGGGAATGTCCGAAATGGATGTGCAACTATTATATATTTCTGCATTACATCATTGGTTAGGAGAAATACCAAACTATACGTATTTGGA
>DEQI01000326.1:7637-9686 GCA_002360295.1 Planococcaceae bacterium UBA3370 | reverse complement strand
TTTAAAGGAAAATACGATAGAAGATCATATTGTAGAATATGCGATGAATGAACCGACATTTCCGTTTGAGGAATTTGTAAGTAAAGAGGACCAAAAGCGAGTGTTTGAAGCAATCGAAAAAAATAGTACAAGAAGATTAAAAATACTACATGAAAAGGTGCCACATTTAACATTTTTTCAACTACGATTAGTATTGGCGAAAGGAAGAGTGTAATTGTTAGAACAATTATTAGAAAAACATTTCGGATATGTATCTTTTCGACCTGGCCAAAAAGAAGTAATCGAGAAGCTTATAGAAGGGAAAGATGTTATAGCGTTACTGCCTACAGGAATGGGGAAATCCATATGCTATCAATTACCTGGTTATATATTTGATGCCCCAGTACTCATTATTTCGCCGCTTCTTTCATTAATGCAAGACCAAGTAGACCAAATAAAGCAATTTGGTGAGAAACGTGTTGTAGCGCTGAATTCATTTTTAACAGCTGAGCAAAAAAGGTATGCACTTCACTTTTTGCACGAGTATCGTTTTATTTTTGCGTCACCAGAAATGCTTGTACAGCCACAAGTAAAAGAGCGACTTATGAACATGAAACTTTCACTTATTGTTGCAGATGAGGCACATTGTATTTCGCAGTGGGGATTTGATTTTAGACCAGATTATTTACGAATGGGTGAAATTATTCCACAAGTAAATCGCCCACCTCTATTAGCTCTTTCAGCAACAGCAACAGAAAGTGTATTACAAGATATCGGTGAATACTTACATATGCGGAATCCGTATCAATATATCCATACTGTTGATCGACCAAATATCCATTTGGCTAAAATGTTTTTTCAAAATAAAAATGATAAAACAGATTGGATACTACAACATGTTCAAGCCACAACTGGACCCGGTATAATATATACGCAATCACGTGCTAAAACGGAAAGCTTAAGTTTACAACTGTTGCAAAATGGTATAAAGGCTGCTGCCTATCATGCGGGGAAAGAGGCAGAAGATCGTCAATTTATACAGCAACAATTTATTGCTGGGCAACTAGAATGGATTGTAGCAACCAATGCTTTTGGAATGGGTGTTCATAAAGCGAATATTCGCCAAGTAATCCACGAGACGATGCCATCTACTGTCGCTAATTATATGCAAGAAGTGGGTCGTGCAGGGAGAGATGGAGTAGATGCAGTAGCCATTTTACTTTACGCAGAAGGGGATGAACAGTTAGCGAAATTTATTGTAACAGAAGATTTACCGAAACATGTTCATGTAGAAAATTATCAAAAATATGTGATGTCCAATACTAATCCGACCATGATGGTAACGAATGGTGAAATTTCTGAAACGGCATTCCGTGTTCTACATTATTGGATGCAACAAGAATCGATCGAAGAGGTTAAAAAGCGATTAAATAATATGGAAATTGCGAAATATGAGGCTGTCAATGAAATGATGAAAATCATTGAAACAACGAACTGTATGCGAGAATTTGTCGTCCATTATTTTGGGCAGCAATTAGAAAAAAAGCCTACTAATTGTTGTCAAAGCTGTGGAATAAAAATAGATGAATTCATTCCAAGCAGATTAACCGTTGGCAATGAAAATAATGTAACATCATGGCAGGATCGTCTACAAAAGATTCTTTTTGGCTCTGGCTTTAGTTAGTATGGACCGTTTACTTTTTTGTAGATTTTCGTCATAATATGAAAATAGAGAAGATGTAAGGAGGTAGTAAAATGACTAAAAAAGATTATCGTGAAAAAATTGAGGAACATCGTCAAGAAATCGAATTAGATGATACGCCTTCGAGAATGTCTCGATCCAATAAAAAACAAATAAATAATAAAAGTAAGCTTTTGAGAAATTTGACGATTGCCTTTATACTTATTCCAGCGCTTGTTCTAATTTATGTTACTTTCTTTTATGAGCCGAAGTTGCAAGAAAAAACGATTGAGCAACCACAGATAGAAGTTCAAACGAATAAACCTTCTACAAACAATAGTGCTCCTAACAATAGTGCTGCTGCTAACAATGAAAATGAAGATGAAAAT
>DEQI01000326.1:4037-7480 GCA_002360295.1 Planococcaceae bacterium UBA3370 | reverse complement strand
ACTACATATATTGTACAGCCAGGAGATACGTTATATAGTATTTCAAGAGCGCATTATAATGGAAAGATACGTGTGCAGGAAATTATTCAAGCGAATAATTTAAGCACAGAAAGTATTACAGTTGGACAAGTACTTATTATTCCGAAATAATCTATTTTAAACGAACAATGAATCCAATCTTGTAATAAAGTAAGGAGATGACTCTTTTTTGAGCATCTCCTTTTTTGGGAGAGAAGGTTGAATTTTGGCGTTTAGTTAATGTCTAGCTTCAGCGTCCAGCCCGCCTGAGGTTCGTATTTTCCCTCGGTTGCAAGCGAGAAAAATGCGGGGCAGTAAGCAGCTTGTAGGGGCTAAGCTGGGCGATCAGCATACCTGTAAACAGCCGCCGAAGCTGAACGGAGTGCTTTCGCTTTTTCTTAATTAAGGAGGGTTAGTAAGTTGGAGATGATCATAATTTTGCTTATAGTACTAATCCTTTTTGTGCTTTATATGATCAAACAGGCATTTGAAAACAATATTAAAGAGCATTCGCTTCCTTTAACGGGTGAAGTGAAGGAACAATTTCGTATATTTTTTATTTCTGACGTCCACAAGCGAGTGATTAACAGGGACTTGATCCAAAAAATAAAGACGGCTGATGCAGTTATTATTGGCGGAGATTTTTGTGACAAGCGTACTTCCATGGAACGTATTCAATATAATACGGAGTTGTTACAATCGTTAGGCCCCGTCTATTTCGTATGGGGAAATAATGACCGAGAAGTAGGAGAAGCGAAGCTACGCCAGTTTTTTGCAAATGTAGGTGTAGAAATCATAGAGAACAATGCACAAATTATAAGCGCCCAAAATCGTATTTGGCTCAGTGCAATTAATGATACTTCAACGAAAAAATATAGCTTTGAACAAGCATTTGAAAATTGCAAGACAGAGGATATTACATTATTTGTATCGCATAACCCTCAAGTTTTTTACCGAGTAAAAAAATATTTTACGCCTCAGCTCATGATGGGGGGGCATCTGCATGGTGGTCAGATTCGATTTTGGAAATTTGGCATGCATCCACAGGGTTCATTTTCTGTTCGAGATTCGATTCCAACACTGATTAGCAATGGATATGGCACAACTTTAGTTCCGATGCGTTTTGGTGCAAAACCCGAGTGTCATATTATTACACTGGAAATTGATCCAAAAACACCATAGTAGATTGTTTTAGAGGTATAATAATAGCGGAATAGATAGAAGGAGATGTAAAATATGCAAAAAGTAGATGCCCTGATTGTCGGGGGTGGCCCTTGTGGTTTATCTGCAGCTATAGAATTACAAAATATCGGGTTACATCCTGTCGTTATTGAAAAAGGGAATATTGTTAACGCGCTATACAATTACCCTACGCACCAAACGTTTTTTAGTACGAGTGAAAAATTAGCGATTGGTGATGTCCCATTTATTATAGAGGAACGTAAGCCGCGTCGAAATCAGGCGCTTGTCTATTATCGTGAAGTTGTAAAAGCGAAAGAAATCAAAGTACATCGTTTTGAAAAAGTAGAAAAAGTAGAAAAAGTAGAAAAAACGGAAGATACCTTTATCGTCACTTCCGATAAAAATGTTTACGAAACACCATACGTTGTGGTTGCGACAGGCTATTATGATCAACCGAATTATATGGGCATTCCGGGGGAAGATTTACCGAAAGTATTCCACTATTTTAAAGAAGCTCATGAATTTTTTGATACAGATGTAGTTGTAATCGGTGGTAAAAACTCTGCGGTAGATGCCGCTCTTGAATTAAATAAAGCAGGCGCACGAGTAACAGTTGTTTACCGTGGTAGTGAATATTCGCCAAGTGTAAAGCCTTGGATTTTGCCTGAGTTTGACGCACTTGTTCGTAATGGAGAAATAGTGATGCATTTTGAGAGTGCAGTCGAAGAAATACGTGAACAAGAAGTTGTTGTATCTATTAATGGTGAGCAACAGATTTTGAAAAATGATTTTGTTTTTGCAATGACTGGCTACCATCCAGATCATGACTTTATTCGTGCAATGGGTGTTTTAATTGATGAAGAAACTGGGCGACCTTATTATAACGATGAGACGATGGAAACGAATGTAGAACATTTATTTATTGCAGGGGTAATCGCTGCAGGAAATAATGCGAATGAAATTTTTATTGAAAACGGTCGCTTTCACGGCAAATGTATCGCTAATTATATAAAAAATGGTCAAGTTGAAAAATAAGAATGAATAAAATACAAGAGGTGTCTAGAAAGTAGAAACTTTCCGGACACCTTTATCTTTACCTATTATAAAAAATAATCTCTTAAGTTTACAGGACAATGTACTTGGTTTAGACCGATTAATAATTTTAAACGTGCTTTTTGGCCGTTTATGCCTGTTGCGAAAATAACACCGTTATCTTCCAAGCTTTTGCCTCCTCCTTCATATCCATATACACCTTCTGCAATGCCATTAAAACAACGAGAAACGGGAACGACAGGAATGTTCTTTTGGATTAAAGTTAGTATGCTTTTAGCTACAGCAGGTGGCACATTCCCTTGGCCTAGTCCTTCAAGTACTAATCAGTCATAATTTAAATACGTAACAGCCTCGATTAAATCGGCCTCCATCCCTGCATAGACTTTTAATAGTGCAACACGTGTTTTTCGATTTTCCCCACTTCAACATATTGGCATCGAACGGGCTTGTGATGAATATGCACCTTCTTTTTGTAATTAAGCCGATTGACCGTATTGAGGGCTTTAGAAAGTATTGACACTATAAGTGTAGAATTGTTCAGTAAGACGTTCCTAAATTCATGTATGGTACAGTTGCTATAAACGTTGATATAACAACGTTTTCGAGTTGTGGATAATGAACAAAAAGTTATCTACAAGTCATAAAATAGGTTATAATGATGGCGAGGTGACTATAAAAATGAAAAAGAAAGTAGTTCTTATCACTACTGGCGGTACTATAGCAAGTAAAAAAAATGAAAACAATAAATTAGAATCCGGCAAGATGAGTGGAGAAGAAATCTTAAACATGTGTCAGTTAGAAAATGATATTGAAATAATATTAATCGATTTATTCCAACTACCTTCAATGCATATGGATTTTAACTCACTGAATAGTTTAACTGAAACGATCAAAAAACAATTTGAAAATGATGATGTTTTTGGAGTTGTAGTTACACATGGTACAGACACACTTGAAGAAACAGCTTACTTTTTAGACCTAACTATAAAAGATAGCAGACCTGTAATTGTAACTGGTTCTCAAAAATCATCCGAGGAAATTGGAACGGACGTATATTCAAATTTAAGAAATTCATTACTAGTTGCTTCAAGCGAACAAGCGAGAAATATTGGGACTTGTGTAGTATTCAATGAAAAGATTTTTCATGCGAAATACGTAAAAAAATCACATTCATCGAGCATCAATGGTTT
>DEQI01000326.1:0-3951 GCA_002360295.1 Planococcaceae bacterium UBA3370 | reverse complement strand
GAGCATTATGAAACTAAATCTGAATACCCAACAGTGGAATTAATATATGCATATTTAGGAGCAAGTTCTGCTATTTTGGATTTTCTTTTAGAAACAGATGTGAAGGGTATTGTCATAGTTGGTGCTGGTAGGGGACAAGTTGCACCAAAGATGACCGACAGCATTGAGAAGCTGTGTAAAAAGGGTGTTAAGGTGGTTTTAACAACTTCAACAGAGGAAGGACGAGTTTTCCCGACATATGATTACTATGGTAGCGCAAATAACCTTCAAAACATGGGGGTTATAATGGGCGGGGACTTTGATCCTAAGAAGGCTAGAATTAAGCTAATGTTAATGTTAGCCAATAATAATAATAATGATTTTGATTCTTTTATGCATTAAAATGTTCTTTATAAAATATATAGCTATGTAAAAAGTTGTGTAATTTCTTATGGAATTTTCATGGATATTTATAGTGGTATGTGAAAAGAAGTACTTAACATTACACAGCGGTTAGCTTAATATAGTGTTTGTTTACTGATTCATAATGTTTAAGTCAATTATAACAAGTAATACAATTCAGTATTTGTATCGATGATGCTTACCGCGCCAAACCCTAAAACAAACTTTATGGGTTTTAGTGAGTCAGTGGAGTTTATTTTGTATATGAAAAATGGCGTTATTACACGAATTAAAAGAGGCATATGAATAAAAAAGGTGACTGTGATAGTCACCTTTTTATTATAGAATTCATTATTTTATATGGGGTAAAAATCTCCTTCTATTTTCTAATCTTCGCCCGGTTCTTTTATATCTTCCAGTAATACTTGCCAGTTGTAAGCAGATTCTGTTGGTGCAATTGTATAGGCAAGCACTTCTTTTGAGCCATACTCTGTTTGAAGGGCACGTGAATAAGACCCATTAAGGGAGTTATAGTTCTGTCGCTAACAGTGAATTGATTGTGGTGACTTTATTGTACCAAAAAGGGTTTTCCTTTTCCTATTGAAATTTTTTATTTACACAAAATATTTTATACTCTCGATATATATGCCATGACAGCCATACTAGTAAAACTCCCTTATCCTATTTAAGATAAGGGAGAGGCGAAGTATTTATATATATTGTTTTTCAAACATTTCTAAGGAAATAGGTTTGTTATAATAGTACCCTTGTCCGTAATCCGCTTGAATGGATTGGACAAATTCTTCATTTTCTACTGTTTCGATTCCTTCCACAACTACACTAATATTTATTAATTTCATGGTATTCACAAGTTTATCAATAAGAATCTTATAATTCTTTTCCTCATCTAACTCCTTTATGAAGTGACGATCCAACTTAATTTCATTCACTTTTAAACTTCCAATACTATTTAATGAAGAGTATCCACTTCCAAAATCATCTACAGATACTAAAAAACCTTTTTCTCTTAGATTTTGGATAACATGATTTAGTCTGTCCAAATTGTACATTGAGAGATTCTCCAAAATTTCTAATGTTAACAAGTTGGGATTTATTCGGTATTTATCAGTAATTTCGCATAACATATCCACATATCCATCTTTAAAAAACAGCAATTTGGATTGATTGATAGACAATCGCATTACTTTTTTATTTTCGTCGATCCATTTACGAAGCGTTTTACAAGCTTGTTCAAACATGTATAAATCCAGCTGAACACAAAAACCATTTTCTTCAAAGTGATGTATAAATTGATCTGGTAAAATTATTTCACCATTCGGTTTTATCCAACGAACCAAAACCTCTGCACTGTCAATTTCTCCTGTTTTATAATTCTTCTTTGGCTGGAGATACATTTTAAATTCTCCATTACGTAAAGCATTCTCTTTTTGACTTTCCACATAAAGCAGTTCATTTAAATGCTTTTCTTCCTTTTCTGTCCAAATAGTTATGTTTTCATGATTTTTTTCCCTGGATTCTCTTAAAGAAAATCTGGCACGTTCTATTAAATCAATACGATAATCACCGATAAAAGCGACTCCTATAAAAAAGCTTACCTTGTATCCATTAAGCAATGGTTGGCATTCTTCTTCAATAACGCTCACTATTTTTCCCAAGCGTTTTTTCACTATTTCTTCGTCTCCATCAGTAAACGCAATCCAGAAAGTGTCCGCAAACTCTTTGCCACAAAACTCATTTTCCCGAAGATTTTCTTTAATAATCCGAACTATTGTAATAAGAAGTTTATCCGCAATTCTCCTTCCGAACTCAGCATTGATGTATCTAAATCCTGATATATTCATTTTTGCCACACATTTTATATTACTTGGAGATTTATTTACTTCTTCTTGGAATTTAAAGAAATTAAATGCATTCGTCAAAGAATCGTAAAAAGCGATTTTCCAGAACTTCTTTTGTTTAGCTACAATTTCTTTATATAAATACAAAATGGTCATAACTATAATTAAAATTAATATACCGAAAACGATTTGCATGAAATGAACCCAAAAATAAAAATTATCTAAATTTCTATTTGTAGTATCAGAGTAAATAAGATACAAATCTGAATTATCTACCGGTGTATATCTGCTTAGACGATTTTTACCTGCAACAGTATAAGTAACTTCAAAACTTTTTCCGTCATTCATTTGTTGACGAATATATTCCTTCTCTTTCTCCGAGTAAGTATCATACAAAAAAATATTACCATCATTTTCATCCGCCAAACTTTGCTCGGAGAATACAACAAAGGTTCCATCCTTTTGTATTAAATCAACATTCTCTTTGCTATTGTTATTAAGCAATTCTCCGAAAACAGAGGTTGGATAGGTTCCAACTAAAGCTCCAACAGTCTTCCCATTATTGACAACTGGAACGGCTAATCCAATCGATTTTTGATTATCTCGTTTATCAATAAATATTTCCGAAACAACCTTATCACCCTTAAAAGCCTGTTCTGAAATTTTTATTATTTCCGGTTCGCTATTCCCGATATCTGCATTTTCATAAGTTGTATCTCCTTTGTATACTTTAGTAATCGAACCATCTAATGAAACATACCCCATTCGGACAAATATATTTTCGTTATTCGAATTAATGAATTGCCTTAAAAAGTTGAGATTTTTCAAGTTATCCTGTTCTGAAAAAAACGGAGCTAATGAAGACAACATCTCTAAATCTTTACCAATTGCTCCATCTACTTTTAATTTATACTCTTCTATTCTAGATTGTAACGTCAGTGTTCTTGCTTTCGTTTCTAAGCTAGTTATTGAATAAATCGAAATAACACCGGTTACAATAATCACTATCACAAGAGTGATAATAACAATAGATAATTTTTTAAAATTTTTTTCGCCGCTTATAAAACTCATAATACATCACCATAAATTTTAATGATCTTTAAACAACACTTTTCTTTCTCCAGACATTATTACACATAATGCCTATTTTTTTATACACCACTGTCATGCGCATTATTTATATAATAACCATCTTTTCCACTTTTCTTAGCAACATACATTGCTGAATCTGCCCCATGGTATAAGGCTTCAAAGTATTTACACTCAGAATTCATGTAAATAGCTCCAATACTTACTGAAAGATGGAATTCCACATAGTATGGGTACAATTCATTTCGTACTGATGTAAGGAATTTTTCGATTTTTTGTATTAATTCCTTCTCAGATATGAAATTTGGCATAAACACCACAAATTCATCTCCGCCTAACCGTACTTTTAGATCGGAATCCCTAAAATTTTTCCGAAGTATATCAGCAAATTTTATTAATAAAACATCCCCTTCCATGTGACCCTTCTCATCATTTACCCGCTTAAAATTGTCAAGGTCCATCAATAGCATAACGCCTGTTGGATTCGAATGTGCTTTGTTTATTTCTTGAATTACATTCTCCAATTTTCTTCTATTATTCAATTTCGTTAATTCATCTATATATGCATTCTTACTTGCCAATAATAACTTCTCTTTTAAATTCTCTTTTTCAGTAATATCTT
>DEQI01000124.1:9474-11836 GCA_002360295.1 Planococcaceae bacterium UBA3370 | reverse complement strand
GTTACCAAACGACGCTTTGGGAAAGTTTCTACTTCAACTAACGGGGGCATTAGCAAAACAAGGGGTTAGTAATAGAGGATTATTCTATTTATAAATGGAATTATGTAGTTAATAATGAATTAATGGGAGGTTACTATGTTTAGAAAAAGTAAATATATGATATTAGCTACATTAATGTTAGTGGTTTTATCAGCCTGTTCATCTAATAAAATCATTGAAGAAGAAAATTCTAAACCCGAAGTGAGTTCTACTTTTTCGATTCCTGTTACGTTTGGGGAGGAAGGAAAAAAGGGTGAGTATATTTTAGTGGGAGAAAAAGAGAAATTAGCTTTTCAAATCGCTTCTAGGGTAGAAGCTGAAACTATTGAAATAATGCCAATTGTAGCAAATGACCCTAATAAATATATGTGGTATTTATGGGGAGAGAATTTAAGTAATAAACCATTTAAAGTAATTGGAACAAATACAGATACAAAACAAGAAGTAGTTATCTTTGATGATAAAGTTTTAGGTTCAGAGTTAAATGGTGCTGATGCTCATACTCCAAGCTTAATGGAATTTCCTACTGCTGGTATATGGAACTTAGATGCTTATGTTGGTGAAAAACTGTTTGGAAATATTATTGTGGAAGTTAAATAAATTCATTCTTCTTAAACGGGTAGCTTTAATTCAATAAGGATTTATAACGTATACAAAATAAATCCAATAAACGTTCCCAAATGCAAGTTTGGGGATACACCATTAAGCTACGAATGTTGTTAAAACAACGTTTCGTGGCTTTTTTGTATGAACTTTGTTTATAAAAAATTTTATACACTTTCTTCAAAAGTCAGTCATAGCAATGTTTAAGTGGTCTTTCGAGCATGGGTGCATGATTGACTTTAATGAATAAAATCATGCATATTTTTTAACGTTAAAAATAGTTAAGGTAGCCTTGTTAAAAACAATCTAACAATGCTTTCAGGGCATCTCATAAACTCTCTATTTTAACTGCTCAAAATGATTAGCAACCCATCGCTTCTGATTTTCTGCAACATATTGTTCAACTGCAATCAATCTATTCACCAATTCTTCTTTAGAAAGCTGCATATTCTTCTTTCTAGCGTTTGTTAATCCTCTTTCGGGGAGAAATCCTTCTAAAAGTGGATTCATCAAATGTAGTAGGCTTCTCTGGCTTTTTACGAGCATTCTTTATTTTATTATTATCGTTCATATTATCGCATTCTTTGATGTGCTTTTTTGTGTAAATGATACCTCCTGTACTTAAGCACACTGAATAACTCCGCTAAATTAGTTGATTATTTTGATTCCTCAGTTCTGACCTTTAAAGATATTATGTTAAAATTCAACAGCTTTAGCAGATAGTTTTTTTAATATTTTAATATATTAAATTTATTTAATCATTATCGAAATTAAATTTTACTTATTAAAGCATATTTAATAATTATTGGTTCTATAAAATTTCGTATGAGAATAAAATACTAATAAAAAAATAACGAAATTACTTAATATATAATGATTTTTTGAGTAAGAATGATTCAAATTTACTATTTATAAACTCTCCGTAATATAACATTTGTCAAATAGACTATGTCTAATCCTGTTGTATATAATGATGTAAAGATGATATTTATGATATAAAGTTGATATTTGTAGGTGAAATAATTGGGCGAAATAGTAATTACAGGGTATGGAATAAAAGCACCTGGTGTTTTAGATGATAGTAGTTTTTTAAATGTATTAAATAATGGTATTTGTACGCAAACCATTTTAAAAAATGATGATCAGCCAGATTCTAGTATTGTTGTTGGTTTGATTGATGAAGACTTTCAGAAGATAAAAGGGGTAAATTACCGTAGATACCCACGTTCTGTAAGAATAGCGATTGCAGCTGCGTTGGATGCAGCTGAAATGTCAAACCTAGATTATTATAAGCCACATCGAATTGCTGTCGTTATGGGAACATCTGCTGGAGCCATTCTCGAAATCGAAAAATATGCAACAGATGCTTTTGATTTAAAGAAATTCCCTATTCATGGCGTTTCAATTGTTGATTCGCATACACTCTCAGCTTCCGTTGCTGAAGCGATTGGTGCCTGTGGGACTGCATTAACTGTAACAACTGGATGTACAGCCAGTATAGATGCAGTAATGATCGGGAAACAACTACTTGAGTCTGGTAGTGTAGATGCTTGTATAGTTGGAGGAACAGATGCCCCTTTAGGTCAATGGACAATCAATGGCTTTAAAAAATTAAGACTACTCTCAAATGAGAGCACACTTGAAAAAGCGGGAGTTCCATTTTCAAGTGAGCATCACGGCTTTGTTTTATCTGAGGGAGCTGGGGTAATCGTTCTAGAGC
>DEQI01000124.1:0-9340 GCA_002360295.1 Planococcaceae bacterium UBA3370 | reverse complement strand
CTTGGAAATACAATACCAACCTATGTCAATAGTCAGGCACTTGGTATTGAATTAAATGATCAAATCGAACGTTTTATCCTTAAAGAAACATTTGGTTCTGAAGTACCTATCACTTCGATTAAAGGAATGATTGGACATTCATTTGGTGCAATGGGAGCAATGCAAATCATTTCATCCGTATTGTCTATGGAAAATGGGTTCATTCCCCCTACGATAAAAACAACAGGAGAAGGATTTGAAGATATACCTATTGTTTATGAAACGAAGCACCAAGCTGTAGAGTCAGTATGTATCACTACTCATGGTGGTAGTGGAAATAATGCTTGTTTATTATTGACTCGTGAATAGGAGGATCATTTCATGTTTTTTATATTTTTAATTATATTGGCGTGTATTCCTATTACAGTTGGAATTACGATATTAGTATTATTCAAAAAAAGTAAATTATCAAAAATTATTTTTCTATTTCTACTTTGGGCCTCGTTTTGGCAATTAGATGTGGCGTTTTTGTATGCACATTTTAAAGAAGAGACGATTTTACTATTTTTTAAGATTTTTCGATTTGGTTCTATCATGGTAACACCAACGATTTTATATATAGGCTATACAATTGTTCAAGAAATACTCCCTGATGAGTTACAAAAAAAGTGGCGTTTTCTTGTTAATCGTACGACTGTTTTCCTAGCCTATGCGTTGTCCGTACTTGTTTACATAGTTGGATGGAGTGATAAAGGGATTAAGGGGTTAGAACTTGTACAAATTGGTCCTAATACGTTTTATTATCCTATTAACGGGGAACTAGCGTGGATTTTTAATTCCAATGTTTTCTTTTTTGTAGTGAATATGATTATCTGTTTTTTAATCAGTTTAGATGTCCAAACTAAGAGTGTTCGTTCATTTTTAGTACATTTTAATATTTCCATCATCATTGGATATACAATAGGCTTTTTTAATATGTTTCCATCGTCAAGATTGTTTCCTAGTTCGATTGCCATTTTAGTCTTTGCTATTTCTGTTTTAATTTTCGCAAATCGAATGCATCTTGAGATCGTAAAAAATATGAATAAAAAACTATCTGAACAAAAGAGGTTTCTATTCCAGGTCATTAATCTAAACCCAAACTATATTTATGCCCAAGATGAAAATGGACGTTATACACTGATGAATCAATCCTATGCTCAGTTAATGGGAATAAATATTCAGGATATCATAGGGAAAACCGATGATGAAATTAATATAGATTCATCTGTAGAGAAACAACCGGTTGTTCAAGATAAGGAGATAAGCCATTCATCACAAAAGGAATTCATTAGAGAAGAATTGATTACATCCGCAACAGGTGAAGAAATCTGGGTACAGACCGTTAAAGTACCCATTCATATAAGTGGTAGCTCGGTACTTCTTGCTGTATCAACAGATATTACGGAACGAAAGAAATATGAAGATGAAATTAAGTTTCAAGCCAATCATGATGCTCTAACAGGGTTACCAAATAGAAGAATGTTCAATAAGGATTTAACGAATCTTCTGGAAAAAGCTAAAATGGAGTCGAGTCAGAGTACAATTATGTTTATTGATTTAGACCGTTTTAAATATATAAATGATACGCTCGGACATGATATCGGAGATCTTTTGTTAATAGAAGTATCAAAACGAATTCAAATATTAATAAAGCAAAGACATTCCTGCGCCAATATTTATCGTCTTGGTGGTGACGAATTCACTATTTTACTGCCACATTATAATGCAGAAGATAGTGAGGCTTTTGCAAAAGAATTATTGGACCAATTTACACATGGCTTTTTTGTTGATGGTTGTGAGCATTTTATTACACCAAGCATTGGAATTAGTGTTTTCCCAAATGATGGTGATGACGTTAACACATTAGTAAAGCATGCAGATACTGCAATGTACTATGTAAAAGAAAGAGGAAAAAATAACTATCAATTATATACTTCAGAAATGCAATACCAATTTTATAGAAAGATGATGATTGAAAAACAATTACGAACTGCGCTAGATAAAGAGGAATTGGAACTTTACTATCAGCCTATAATGGACATAAATACAAATGAAATCATCGGTATGGAATCGCTTATTCGATGGAATAGCGAAATATTAGGAAAAGTTAGACCAGATGAATTTATTCCAATTGCCGAAGAGACAGGAATGATTATCCCAATAGGTCAGTGGGTGTTGGAGACGGCCATTGAACAAAATGTCCGTTGGCAAAAAGAAACGGGCAAGCCATTGAGAATAAGTATTAATGTTTCAGTAAGGCAGTTACGAGAGCCATCGTTTGTAGAAAACTTTAAAAATACGATAGAGAATATGCCAATAGATCCGAGTAGCATTGTTTTAGAGATTACGGAGAGTATAGCAATATATGCAGAGTCGATGATAGAAAAGTTATATGAATTAAAGAAACTGGGGATAAGATTATCGATGGATGATTTCGGGACTGGATACTCATCGCTTAGTTACCTGAATAAATATCCTCTTAATTCTTTAAAAATTGATAAATCATTTGTCATGAGGATGAATCGAGAAGTTGAGAACAAAGCTCTTGTAAAAACGATAATAGCAATAGCCAAACAACTTGATTTGAAAGTAATAGCTGAAGGAGTGGAAGGAGATGAGGAATATCAGTTCTTGTCTGAGATTGGCTGTGATTACGCTCAAGGATATTTTATCAGTCGTCCACTTTCTGAAACCGATTTCAAAGAAAAATTTCTTTCAGTAAGGGATTAACGAAGATAGTCTAGCTCTTTTACCTTTTTAGGGGTGTCTGGAAAGCTGTGATTTCCGGATCACCCCTACTAATTTCTAGTACAATATCATTATTAAATCGACGCTGCTGAGGAGGCAGCTCTATCATCAGCCTTCACACAATCAATTGCCACAACAATGGCGACCATGATGGTTTCCATTTGTTCCTTGATTATTTGGACTTTGTAGCTATCGCCCCAAGTAAACCACTCTTTGCTCACTTGACCAATCACTTCTCCATCCTGTAAAACTTGAAAATTCATATCCCACCAGTTACCTTCAACCGTGATTCCTGCTGCATCAATTGTATAGCGTGCTTTAAAGAAAGAAAACTCCTTCTTGATCGTTAACACCTCTTGACCATTTACCTCAACAAAAAACTTAGGTAAAAAGCTGAATACCTTTTTCGTAATAAGTGCGACTTCATCTCTATCTGTATTATAAATGGTGAAAGTTTTAGGAATTTGCATAAAACTACCTTCAACCGTATATACATCATTCTCTTGTTGGTCCTTTACTGTAAACTTCCCGCTTAAACTAAATACCTTTTGTTTCATATACAGTTGTTTCATACTATTACCTCCTTCATATATTATAAAACTCAAACTATAGCTTTAATGAAAAGCATGGTCATATATTTAATATATTGATTTGAATTTTCCTGAGTTAATTAATGTGTCGTTCAATTGGGACTGATATTGTTCAACTATTTGATTTAACCACTCGCTTGGAAATTCATCCTGGTTCAAAGTATTTAATATTGTAATGAAAGAATCCATTGCTTTCTCATAATGATTGTTAGAAAGGATGTCATTTGAATAAGCAAAATGGAATTCATCCATATCCAGTACTTGATAAGAACCGTTGCAGTCGATTGAAATATCCAAAAATAAATCATGCACGCAGTATATTTTTTCTTCTATTTCCTCTATATCTACAATATCAATTAGCCACCAGTTATACTTTTTCTTATGACCTAAAGAGAATTGCAAGCCACTTTCCATACAATAGATAATAATAAACGTATCGTTAGACTCTTGGTGAGGTATTTCTATTAATGTATTTTCATCGTGTTGAAAAAATTGATTTTTAGCTTCTTCTTTACAATGTTTTAATTTCATTTCAATCGTTTGCTTTTTTATGTATTCTGAGTTTTTTTGGATAGTTGGAGAATAAGAGAATGTGCGATGTTCTCTCCCGACATGATTCCAAAAAATTTTGATGTCTTTATGAATGGGAATCACCTCCTATGTAGTTTAAATTTTTTTTAAATTCTTTTAATACAAATGTTTCACGAGGCACCCAGTCATTTATGCCTGAATCGTTCATAAGACTTTCATTTTGCCTAATGGCTTCATCAATAGATATCCATTTCGGTGTGAATTGTTGGATGATTTCATAATCGACTAGTTGTTGAGCGATTGACTCGTCATTCATTAATTGACAAAGATAATAATGAGATCTCATTTGGAATAAAGTATTGTCCATATATTCGTCCATTTTGTTTTCGCATATGAAGCCTATTTTAGTGTGAACCTGGCAATTTACGTAACCTGTTTCTTCTTTTACCTCCCGAATAAGTGCTTCATCATGGCTTTCATTTTCCTCCACACCACCTCCAGGAAATTTGTAATCTCCTTTATTTGAATGAATTAAAAGTATTTTATCATTTTTTATAATAATAGCTCTTACCGCTTCTCTTATTTTAGTATGGTTATAATGAGTGATATTTGTTTCTTCTATTTCTTTGGAGAAAATCAAACGCTCAACACTTCCTTTCAATTAGATTGGTTCATTCAATATTCGTATTTTGATTTGATCACTTGTAATACGGATGAAATTTGAAAAAGTTTCTATACTATTTAAATATTTTGAAGAGAGTTGCGTTTCAAAAATTATTGCAATGGTTTATTAAAAAAGTGAACGAAACAGTCGAGTGATGCATCTAATCATTAAAGGGGGGATGGAAATGAATGAGGTTGAACTTGCTAAACAAGCGATTAATGGGAATGAAGGAGCCCAACTACAACTCATTACTTTATATAAAGAATCTATGTATCGTGTGGCTTATAGCTATATGCAAAATGAACACGATGCTAATGATGTGCTTCAAGAAATGATGTATCAATGCTTAAAAAACATGCATAAAGTCCAAACACCAGAGTATTTCAAAACATGGCTTGTACGCATTGTTATTAATACATGTTTAATGATGAAACGACAGCAAAAACGAATAGTTATCACGAATGATTTAGTAGAAAAGCCACAATACATGAGCGAATTATTTGAACTCAATGATGTCATTTCGCAGCTACCGATTGAGCAGCAGGAGCTCATTCATTTAAAGTACTTTAAAGATTTAAAGAATAGTGACATCGCTACACTACAAAACATTCCTGAAGGTACAGTGAAATCGAGATTACATAAAACATTAAAGAGGCTTCGTCGCTTATTAGGAGAGGGGGGCATGTCATGAGTCAGTTTGATGAAAAACAACAACAAAAATATATGGAATTACTTGATTCAGTGCCGTTGAACAATTTGAATAGTGAAGCACAGTATACTGCTTACAAACGAATCAAATATAGAACTCGAAAAAAAAGGGTCATCCAATGGACTATAACAGTAGCCATAATAGCGTTAGCCTTTATTGGTTCTATTCGAGTGTCCCCAACGATTGCTCATGCAATTTCACAAATACCAGGATTAAAGCCACTTGTTGAAATGATTGTTTTTGATAAAGGGATTGAGGATATTGTCAATAATGAATATTACGAGCAAATTAATGCGAGTCAAACGATTAATGGTAAAACACTTACGATTACTGGTGTTGTGGCGGATGAATCTGGAATGATCATTTCCTATAAACTTAATTCAAATGAAGATTTAGCAAACTTCATGGGGGTAACAACGGAAGTTAAACAGAACAATGAATTAGTTCAGGCGGCAGTTAGTAGTAGCTGGTCAGCACAGCCTGTAGGAACATATGAAATGGAAGAAACTGTTGGTGTAGCTGCAAGCGAAGGGATGGACTATTCTTCAAAGGATTTCAAGTTAATATTATCGTTAAGAGATCATCCTGAAACAGAATTTGAAATACCTTTTACATTAAAAAATGAAGTAAAACCATCGAAACGATTTACAATTAATAAAGATGTAGTAGTAGACGGACAACGCTTTTCTATTCATGAACTTATTATTTCTCCTCTTAGATCGGAATTAAAAATGTCCATTGATCCATCCAATACAAAGAAAATACTTAGCTTTGAGGATATTCGTATCTATAATGAAAAACAGGAGGAATGGGGCAAGATTAAAAACGGATTCGTTGGATTTGGTCAATATGAAGATGAGCAATTTAGTATGATGTTAGAAAGTAATTACTTCCGCATACCAGAAAGAATTACAATTGAGCTGCGAGAAATAGAAGCAATTGATAAAGCAGATGCATTTATAACAATAGACTTAGATCAGAAAAAAGTGATTAGCCAGCCTGAAAATATTGATGTAGAGCTTGAAATAAAAGATCTTTATGAAATTCAATATAAAGTAAAGCAAAATAAAAAGAACGAATTTAAAACAGTATTTGACAAGCTAATCGATGCAGAAGGTAATATTTATTTTTCATACAGTTCATGGATTTCGGAGCATGAGGATTATATGTTAATTGGGCAATTTTTCGATACGGAAAATGGTGAAAACATCCCAGTTAATCCCGTAAAGCTGGAGATTGCGCGGTATGAGCAATATTTAAATGGAATAGGACGTTTAGAAATTGAATTGAGATAACTGGAAAACACAATCAGCGATTTGAGTTGAAAGGAAAAATAGAGTTCCTTAAAAAGGGGCTCTATTTTTTATTAATTGTTCATATTAATTTTATTTTCATAAAAATTCTTTATTGTAATAAGATCCCCTTATTAATCGTGTTTTGAGTATCAAAACCTCCCAATTAATTGTATAATTTAGGAATATGCGATAGAAAACGCGATTAAATGAGAATAGAGATGTTACATGAAGAAGCTATTCGTATTAATGACTACAGTAATCATTATTATATGTTCATTGATGATTACTCCTGCTGAAATATCAGCATCTGATTATGCTTTTAAACCAAAAGAAGATAATCCTTATAAGTTTTTCCTTGTGTCGCATCAGTTTATATCAAATGATTATAAAAAACACTGGTTCCCATATGTAACAGATACTAAATATGATGATTATTTTAAAGAGTAGTATGGGGTAGATGATTTGGATGAAGAGAATATTTAAGACAGTTTCTATAAATACACGTCTTGTTTAACGAAAAATGAATATGTAAAGAAAGAAGTAGGAAATAGCTCCTTCTTCTTTTATCTGTAGTTGAAAATACACTTAAACTAAGAACTTTAGAAAGGGACTAAATAATTGAATGAGTTTAAACAGTTTTACATGAAGGGTGACAATCAAATTATTTATGGGAGGGAATCCATATTATTGCCATATTTTTAGATCGTGATGGAACGATAGGTGGGCACGGAGGTGGCGAACATCCTCTTGAATTTTCTATGTATGAATTTACTCCTGCTGCCATTCGATTACTAAATGAATTAGGATTAAAAGTATTTCTTTTTACTAATCAAAGTAGAATAGGGCGAGGTTACTTTACTGAAGAAGATCTGATGGAGGGGTACTATAATCTTAATATAAATCTTCAAGAACATGCTGCTATGTTTGATGGTATTTATTATTGTCCACATAAAATGGAGGATTTTTGTGAATGTCAAAAACCAAATATAGGAATGTTATTGAAAGCACAGCAAGAACATCATTTAGATTTAACGAAATGTTATATTGTGGGAGATAACGGAAGTGCTGACATGGTAGCAGCACATAAAGTAGGGGCCAAAAAAGTGTTAGTTAGGACGGGATGGGGAGAAAGCTCTCTGACAACTTTTAGAGACAGCTGGGGTGAAGTGGTAACTGATTTTGTAGCTACTAATCTATTACATGCTGTTCATTGGATTATAGAAGATATACTAATGAATAAAGAATAAAAGGGTGATTGTTTTGAAGATTAGTAAACAAAATGCCGAACATTACGTATGGGGAGAAAATTGCGATGGATGGCATCTAGTAAAAAATAAAGAATTAAGTATCATCCATGAACGTATGCCTGCTAATACAACTGAAGTATGGCATTATCATCAGCAAGCTCGTCAATTTTTCTTTGTTCTATCGGGGATTGCTACTATTGATTTAAATGGTGAAGTGATTACATTGAAATCTCAAGAGGGGGTAGAAGTGCCACCACATATTGAGCACCAAATGCGCAATGATTCCAATGAAGATGTAGAATTTTTGGTCATATCACAACCAAATAGTAGAGGTGACAGGGTTAATAAATAAAGTTTTTCTTTTACTATAAGTTTTGCAGAAGTAAAGAAAAAAGCTAGGGCGGTGTGTGATGAAAAGAGTAAGTATTTTTTTCGTCTTTTTTCTATTTTGCGTTAGTTTGTTTTTTTACGGAACGCCATGGGGTAATTTGCAAGCGAAGAAGGAATTTAAAACGTATTTAGAAGAAAAATACGATGAACCATTTAAAGTGAAAACCCCACTTTTTTGGGTAATGGATCAACACTATCATGCTGCGGCGTTTCCTATAGCTCGTCCAGAAGCTGTTTTTAATGTTGGAACAGAACAAGGAGAAGTCGGTATTCAGGATAATTATGTTTGGCATTCTTGGAGATACGAAGCAGAACAAGATGTAAAAGAAATTGCTTCAAAGTATTATCCAGATAAAAAGGTGTTTGTAGATATAGATTTAAAGGGGGCACCTAAAAAGGATGCGAATGTATATGACTATAAACAGTACACACCTGTTATTGTCAATATTGATTTGCGTAATGAGTCAGTTATTCCGAAAGAAAATGGGGAAACAGCTATTTTTGAACTGTTAATGGAGATGAAGCAACAACAAATCCCTATCAAAAGCTTTTCGATTTGGGTTGATAACAAATCACTAAAGATTAACCAAACTGAAATTTCTAAAGTACAAAACGAATCGGATTTATTCCAATATTGGATGGATCACTAGCAATTAAGGTTCGTCCTGTTTTTTATTTGTCATGCACTTATATTTCCATTATTATCCTAGTAGAGGCGTATGAAATTAGTAACCAAATAAAAAATTTGGAGTTGTCAACATGAACAGATTTGTTATTATGACAGTTGGTAAAACACATAGTGGTAAAACAACTTTTGCAAAAGCACTTGAAAAAGAACTGATGAACTCGGTTGTGATTGACCAAGATCATCATGCGGATTTTCTACATACGCATTATAAAAAGTTATTACCACAACAAGGACAAAATGCTATTAAAGTGGCTCTGACACAAACAATTGTAAATTATGCTGTGAATGAGACAGAGTATCATGTAATTCTTTGTAACTCCAATCGAAATCAACAAGGACGTTTACAGCTACTAAAGCAATATCACCAAAAGGGATTTCAAAGTATTTTAGTCCATTTTGAAATAGCAGACGATGTTCTTAAAGAAAGAGTTAAAAATAGTCAGCGTGGTACATCTAT
>DEQI01000227.1 GCA_002360295.1 Planococcaceae bacterium UBA3370 | reverse complement strand
ATGAGTTCAATGCCAGCAGGAATAGCTTCTTCATCCATATCGAATTTTGGATGATGATGAGGATATTGGCTTTTTTCGCTTTGCATGCCGACATTAATGAATGCACCTACTTTTTCCTTTAAATAATAGGAATAATCTTCAGCGCCTAATACAGGATCATATGATAAAAATACATCCTCACCAAATGTCTTTTCGATAATATCCTTAGCAAATTCGCAAGCTTCTGGATGATTATACAGTGGAGGTGTCCCCTCAATAAATTGATAATATCCTTTTGCACCAAAGCTTGAACAGATGGCTTCCGTTAATTGAGCTGTTTTTTTGTGCATCAATTCAGCCCCTTCATATGTTAGGGCTCTCATTGTCCCTTGGATTTTTACTTTATCCGGAATCACGTTGTACGAATTACCCGCTTGTAATCCACCAATTGAAATGACACCGGCATGTAAAGGGTTAAGATTTCTACTAATGATTGATTGGAAAGCCTGTATTAGATGACTTGCGATATAAATGGGATCTATTGTTTCGTGAGGATTCCCACCATGTCCACCTTTCCCCTCAATGATAATGTCAAAGTCATCACAAGATGCCATAGCAGGGCCAGTTGCGAAGCCAATTTTCCCTAGAGGCACATTGGACATATAGTGAATGCCGTAAATGACATCGACATTATCCAATATACCTTCCTCAACCAGCTGTTTTGCCCCACTTGGTGATGCTTCTTCAGAGCTTTGGAATATAAATAATATATTATTTTTTACTAAATGAGGGTTAGCGCTCATCCATTTTGCAACGGCCAGTAAAGTGGCAGTATGGCCATCATGACCACAGCCATGCATGACACCAGGGACGGTTGAAATATAGGGCTTGTCTCCTTCTTCTTCAATAGGGAGAGCATCCATATCCGCTCTGAGCGCAATGGTTTTTTTGCCTTCTGTTCCTTTAAAAAAGGCGATCACATTTGGAGCTGAATATTTATCTACTAAAGGAATACCGAATTCAGCTAATTTAGTTTTTACATAAGCAGCTGTCTCAAATTCCTGTCCTGAAAGCTCAGGGTGCATATGAAAATGTCTACGTTGTTCAATAGCCCATGCAGCTAAATTTGGGTCAACAAGTTTTGTATGTAACATAATAAATCTCCAACTTTCTTTAATATCGTATTCTCTTGGCATGCTGTTCGAATAAAGTTAAAATGGCCCGTACTGAATGACTTGAGCAATAATTAGGAACATAACGCCAATACTAATTTCGATGATAATAAAAGGAAGGATCCATTTTAACCATTTTGTAAAAGGGATACCCGCAACTGCAAGACCCGCAAGTAAAACGCCAGAAGTAGGGAATATCGAGTTAGAAATACCATCTCCTAGCTGGAATGCTAGTACTGCAGTTTGTCTTGTTACGCCTACTAGATCAGCTAGTGGAGCCATGATTGGCATTGTCAGTGCAGCTTGACCACTACCTGATGGAACAAGGAAGTTAAGGAATAGCTGTAAAAAGAACATACCGACTGCATTTAAAATGGGGGAAAGCTGACTTAATAAGTTTGAAGCATAAAATAAAATCGAATCAATTAGTTTGCCATCTTGAACTACAACGAGAATAGCTTGGGCAAAGCCAATGATTAATGCGCCACCAATTAATTCCTTCGCGCCATCGATAAAACTGTCTGCAATTGCATTTGCATGTAACTTGCCAATAATCCCAATAATAATGCCAAATAATAAGAACAATCCTGCAATCTCAGTAATATACCAACCATATTTCATTACACCGAAAATTAATACGACAAAATTAAGTAAAAAAACAGTTAATATAATTTTATGACGTGTTGTTAATGTCACATTCGTATCGACCTTGATTTGAGAATCTTCCTGATGGTCCCCTAAAAATCTTAAATGAGGATTTGCTTGTATTTTTTTAGCATAGCGGTATACGTATATAACTCCAGCAACATATAGTGTAACGAAAAGAACAAGTCTAAGCCCCATACCGGAGAAGGTAGGTAGCTCAGCAATACTCTGTGCAACACCAATATTGAATGGATTCATTACCGCACTCATAAATCCGATATTTGCGCCTAATGATACAATGGCGAATCCGACCATTGCATCTAATTTCAAGGAGATGGCTAACGGCGTAATAATAGCAATATAAACAATGGTTTCTTCAGCCATCCCCATCAATGTCCCGCCAATAGCAAAAAATAACATGAGAATAGGAATGAGCATTAATTCCTTATTCGAAAGCTTTTTTGTAATAGTCACGATTAGGGCATCAAGAGCACCCGTAGCCTTTAAAATACCAAAGGCGCCTCCAATGATTAAAATGAAAAAGATAATACCGGCTCCATCAATCATGCCTTTATGTACACTAGTAAAGATATCAAAAAATCCAACTGGAGAAGAATTTGTGAAATGGAAAGAGTCAGCGATGACAACTGTTCGTCCTCCTTCATCTACTCGCTCATATTCCCCAGCTGGCACAATATATGTCAATATAGCAGAAATGACAATGACAAAGAAAAGTAAAACAAACGCATTTATTGTCAGAGCTTTTTTGTCTTTTCTTTTA
>DEQI01000230.1:5550-5694 GCA_002360295.1 Planococcaceae bacterium UBA3370 | reverse complement strand
AGCAAAGGCGCATACTCTTCAGCATCAAATGTTTTTTGTATTACAGCATAATCCGCTATTAAATTTTTTACCTTATCTTCATAATCCGTATCTTTTGTTTTAAGCGCCGTTACGGCTGTAATGAACTCTTTCACTGGTGCTAAT
>DEQI01000230.1:2125-5416 GCA_002360295.1 Planococcaceae bacterium UBA3370 | reverse complement strand
GTTTTCCCATAATATTGCGGTAGCGTGTTAATGTCGTTAATAACTTTCATCACCGTTTTATATTGTTTTTCAAGATCCGTTAGTTGAGCAATATTGTACACGAGCTTTTTCGCATTCGCAGACGTCCCTTTTGCTTCTTCAGTTGCCGTTGCAGCGACGTATTTCTCATTATATAACGCACGTGCTATCGCGATACGCTCTAGTAATGGTGCTGCATCTGATGCTGTACTTTTCAGTTCATTGATAGCTGCAATAATTTGATCTGCGCGATTTATATCTTCTTGTGCTACTGAAATTTTTGCCTTAGCATCCGCTAATAGTTTTTCTAGTGCTGTCTTCGTTGCATCTGGTAGTGTTGAAAAATCAACTGTTGAAATATCAATTTCACTCGCCAATTTATATGCATCAGACACATCTGCTTTATAAGTTGTAAAGTCTCCTTCAGTTGCTTTTGGAATTTTTAATGCTATTACTTTTGATGTTAATTTAGTGAACTGTTCAAGCGTTTCTAAAACGCGAATATTCGTCACTAACTTTTGACTGTCTGATTCTCCCTCAGCTGGTTTATTCCCTAGCTTTTCGTAAGCAAGTCGTGCTGCATTTACTTTCGATACAAAAGCAGAGCTTAATGACGGCTTAATTCCATCGATTAATTTCACAACCGAATTAGCGCTCGTATTATTTTTTTGCATCACCTGTAGTGAATCATAATTGTTGACGATTTTCTTTTGTGTCGCCGTTAAAGCATTATACGCATCTGTAGCAGGCTTTAATGTTGTAGCTACGTTGTCTACAGTGATTTCTTTGATAAGGGCTTCTACTTTTTCTACAGCTTCTATATTAGCCTTCGCTTCTAATAAATTTTTATGATTTGTTACAAAGTTTTGTAAATTTGGCGTTAAAATTGCATCATAATCTGATATTAAATCCCTAACTTGTTCGCGATACTCGTTCTTTGTAGAAGGAACTAACGCATCAATTCCGTTAATTACTTTAATTACTTGTAAATAATTTTCCACTTCTGTTTTTTCATTTTGCATTAAATGAGTATGTTCACCAACTGCTTCAATTGCCTTCTGTAGCTCTGTTACTTTTGATTTAAATACTTTAGCAGAAGTGGTACTTTTAATCGTTTCAAATATGGCGTCTGCATGATCAACTGCTTTTTTTACCACTTGTGCATCCTGTAATAATTTATACGGTATGACTTCTTCTTCACCGACTTTAACACGAACACTTGCTAAAATCTTTTTTTCATCCTCAGTTAATGCAGTATAAAAATCACTCGCATTTTTTATATCCGTTGCAAAAGTATCTTTGACGAATGTTGTAAGCTTATCCGTTTCCACATACTCATCGATAAATTGCTTTATTTTAATAAGTTTTGTTAATATGTCTAAGTTCGTTACGTGAGTTTTAATATAAGTAATATTTTGCTCGTCTGTATTATTTAATAAAGTTAGTTTATCTGTTAAGGTTACTTTATTGACTGATTTACTATTTGTAATCACATCATTTAAATCAGTTTGAGCTGACTTCAGTTCTCCCATTAAATTTTCATATTCTTCTTTTGCAGCAAGTACATCTGACAAAAGTGTAGGTGATGTTAAAGTGAGTAAATCGATTTGTTGCTTAAGTGTTTGTGTTTTTAACTTTTCAGTTACCCCAATGATTGATTCAATGTATTTGATTTTATTAAGAATAATATTAATATCTGCTTCATCAAATTCATCTGATAACCCTTCACTTAATCCTTTAAGACTATTAAATTCATTAATATCTGTCGCTTCATTTAAATCGCGGAAACGATTAAATAAATTTGTGGACTCTGTCTCATCCGCCAGCACATGTATTGGCTGCTGCTCGCCTTCTTGGACAACAGGTGATTGGTCATTAGGATTTACTTCTTCATTGGCACTCGCTAATGTCGCGGGTACTAGTAATAAACTCGCTAAAACACTAGCACGTACATTGTTATTCATTACGTTCATCCTTCCATCTATGTATGGTAAGTGTCTCTATTTTTCACATAATTCTACCATGTATATCGGATCAATTTAGGGCTTTTTAAGCATTTGACTATAATTTACCAAAAACGAGCGTAAAAAAAACTACTAAGTTCGTCACTTAGTAGCTTTTCTGTCATTTATAGAGCGTCTGTGTGTAGAGGCCCTTGTGGTAAATATTGAGACATATTAATTGCCTCTAATCCATTTTTAATTTTCATCGTATAGCCGTATTGATTTACTGATAAATAAGCTGCTTTAGTAGCGATCATTTCTTCTAATACCGGTAAATATGTTTCATCAATGTTTTGCCATAAACGATACGATTGAATTAAATCTTCTAATGTCAAATGTCGGTAGTCTTCACCGGCAAACTGACCTTCTTTATTCATACGATACCAAATATCTCCGTTTGAACGAATCCATTTATCTTTATCAAGCGCAATCGCTTTTTGAATGGCTGTAGCTGTTTCAATATATTTAGCATCACCAAATTCATTATACGCCTGCAATAAAATATTCATCCCACCAAGTAAGTGATTCATGGATGAGTGTGTTGTCACATTTTGTTTGAGTGGGAAGTAATCCGGAATATAATACGCATCATCCGCTACTTTAATGACATTGCCATTCGTTTTTTGTGAAACAAGTAAATCTGCATAGTTTTTCAATGGTTGTTTATAATTCGGAATGTTAAATTCTTCTCCTGAATTATAGTAGAATAAAGCAATTTGTTCATTAAAGCGTGTATCAATAAACGGTGCATGAATTCCATACAGCCCTTGTAAATACGTACTTGTTACTTCTGTTTCCCAATATGTTTTATTCCCTTTGAATTTTTGCAAATTCACAAACGAGTTTTTCACTAAATTGGCAAAGTAACGATCTCCTTGCTCTTTATAAAGAACTAGCGCTCGGTCTTCTTTTACAAGTAGTAAATTTCGTCCAAAGCCTTGTTTTGATGCAGGCATTGGCTCAGTTGATGTCGCCATTTTATTGTAAGGACCATCAGCCGTATACCAATTATTCCGCTTTTTATAGTTCACTGCTGTTTCAAGCATCCAATCATTCATATGTTGGTCTGTGCTGAACAACTTTTCATTTGAATCCATGTACCACGTATCGACAATATCTTCTCCATTTGATGCAAGTGTGTAAAATGCAATGAAATCCGCACCCATCCACGCGTAAGATAATGCTTCATATTCCGCTTTTAAATCGCGCATATAGCTAACGCCACCATTATCATACTTTTTCGTTAACTGCTGAGAACGATACGCTTGCC